>USBU01000098.1 GCA_900553005.1 uncultured Eubacteriales bacterium
GAGATGTAGCTCCGTCTCGTGGGCTCGGAGATGTGTATAAGAGACAGGAATATGTCCGCAGTTGGCGCACTGCCAAACGGTTTCGGACTTGCGCTCGAACACCTCGCCCGATTTAACGTTGGCCAGCAACTTACGGTAACGCTCCTCGTGCTCCTTTTCGATTCTGGCGACGCCGTCGAAAAGCTGCGCAATATAATCGAAGCCCTCCTCGCGCGCTTCCTTGGCGAACTGAGCGTACATATCGGTCCACTCGTAATTTTCTCCCTCGGCAGCCGCCAAAAGATTTTCCTCCGTAGAGCCGATGCCGTTATGCAGAAGCTTAAACCAGATTTTAGCGTGCTCTTTTTCGTTGTTTGCGGTTTCCTCGAAAATCGAAGCTATCTGAACAAAGCCGTCCTTTTTAGCCTTTGACGCAAAATAAGTGTACTTATTGCGCGCCTGGGATTCCCCCGCGAACGCCGCCATCAGATTGGCTTCGGTTTTAGTGCCCTTTAATTCCTTCATGTTTATATCCTCCTTGGATTTTTTATTTATATCGCGACTGCAATACAGTCAATGCCAACGGCTTGTCCGCGAAAATAATCGCGTTATCCGCGGAATTTCTCCTCCGTAAACGACTCCCACGGGATATCGACGGCCTTACCCTCGTTGAGCACCTGGTCAACGTGCATCAGCAGCGGAAAATCACCGAGGCTGATTTCTCCCTTTGCGGCGCGCTTTTTTACCGCGCGCGCAACGCGTGTCGCCACGACTATCGACTCCAAAGTAACTCCCTTAAGCCGTTCAGTAGCCTCCTCGAAGGAAAGTCCGCTGCCGAGAAGAATGCCTATCTGGCGAGTTCTGCCGCCGTAAACCGTGACGTAAAGATCTCCTGCTCCTACTATAATGTTATCGTCGTCGCCGCCGAGCATCGAGATAAGCTTGCGCATTTCCCGCACGCCCTGTCCGAATGCGCCCGCCTGCGAATTGTAGTGAAGCTCGCTGTCCGGACCGAAAATTCTTTGATTTACTCCGACGGTAAGCGTAATGCCGAGGGCGTAACCGTTTTTGAGAGCGACCGCGCTTTCCACGCCCACAACGTCGTCGGACAGAGAAATGTGATAATAATCGGTCGCCATGATTTTTTTAAGCTTTCTTAAGGTGTCGGGATCCTCGCCGCAGAAATACACTTCGGTCTGATCGTGCGCAACCAACTCATAGCTTGTGCACGGTCCGCCGACGGCGTTAAGATTACGCTTAAGCCCCTTTTTTGCCAGCATATCGCGCCACAGATGAGGATAACATACCAGACCGCCGTCCTCAGTATCCATGAGGCCCTTGGTAACGGTCAGCACGGGTACGTCCTCGGGCACGGCCGGCAGCACGTATTCCCCGAACCAATCCACGCCGAAACTGGAAACACCACCGATTACTACGTCCGCGTCCTTAAGGGCGACGGCAAGCTCCTCGATCTGATAATATTCCACGCCCGCCGGAAAATCTTTGGTAAACTTAGGATGTCTGCCGGTTTTTCTGCTGACGTCAATGATTTCACGGTCAAGATGCGTCCCCACCAGCCTGACCTCATGTCCGTTTTCCCTTGCCGGAAACGCCAGCGCAGAGCCCATCATGCCCGCTCCCACAATAGTAACAATACTCATACTTCTTCTTAATCTCCTTATTTTTCCGGACACTTCTTTTCCGGACATAACAAGTATATCCCGAAAATGAATTTCCGTCAAGAAAATTCCGTATTTTTCCTGCGGTTAAAACTCCAGCGCCGATTTTTTCCGCGCAAAGCAAGCGACCGACAGGGGGCAGAACTAATCCCCGAAAGGCGGAAAACGCATTAAAAATTATTGACTGCGTCAAAGAAAATAATACGGCCGCGTCAAAAACCGATCGCGCAAGAAAAAAGCGTTTCACTATCGCTCCGGAAGCGACATAGTATGAACCATGGAAAAGTTTGAATTGGGCCCGTTATCGATTACGGCGTCGGCGGCGGACATAGAGTCATATGCCCTTTACGAAAGCGGTACGGAAAAAAGCGATATTACGGTGCTGTCCCACGCAGCGTTCTCAGAGCCGGTGGATTTGTTTAAAGAAATCGGAGGCGAAACAGATTGCTTAAAACGCATAGCCGAGCTGAGCGAACGTGAAAACAATACCGTCATCGCCGGCATCATGCTTAATTACGGCGGCATAAAAAAACTGTCGGCCGCGGTCGCGCATAAAGGAGAGCTTACCGACGTGACGGACAGCTGCTCCGTTTCCGAGCCCTATACCCGGTCGGGAACCGTAAAAATTTACAACACCGGCAAAGCGAAAGCCGCAGTGCTTACCGGCGGCGATGCGCGCGTAGGTTTTATTTTAAAAAAAATCCGAGGCGCTTGCAACGTGGCAATCAGCTTGGAGCCTGAATACCGTCCGGAAAACGAGCAGCGGATCAAAAAACTGGCCAAGGATTTTTCCTTGCCCGTGCTTTACGTATCGCCCGCGCGTATTTTTATGGCAGCGGCCGAGGAATACAAAAACACCTTAAGCTGAAACGCGTTTTAAAACGCCGCGGAATAATCCTTAAAATACAAATTTCGAAACTCGCATATGAAAGTGATTTCCGGCGTTTTTATAATTCAAAATAAATTTTGCATGATCGCCATGCAGATTGATCGTTTATAACCGAGGTTTACATTTTGTCCTTGGCTATCCGGCTTTTTCAATCAGGTCTTCAAGACAGTTTACTTACTCTTGAACCTATCGCCGAGATTTGTTTTTAACAGTGCGACCGCTTCCCCCAAAGTACCTTGCGTGAGCGACGATTTGTCTATAACGTGGCTTTGCATTTTAGAAATATACAAGTAAAAATAGTTTTTATCCTCGCTTGCCTTATAGATATACGAATATCTTGCTTTAAGCGTGGACGTAAAAACGTCGCCTCTTGTCTGCGTAAGCGTTATAAACTGCTCGTCGAATAAATAGACTTCTTCCGTATCGTCGCTTATATAAGTCGCCGCCTTATCGTTGCGCTTTTGCAAAAAGAGCGTAAGCAAATACCCGAGCGGAGTAATCAACACGCCGAATACGATAAGTCCTACGCCTGAGGCGAAATCCGAACTGTCCTCCTTGAAGACGATTCCGACAACGCCTGCTGCGATAAGCAAAACCATCAGAAGAACATACAGCCACAGCAGTTTTTTAAACATATTGTTATTGAGAGCACGGCTTTTGCCGCTGTTTAATTTAGATCTGAATTCAACCATAATTATTCTTCTCCTTTTGGATAATGACTGCCGCATGAATTTATATGATTGCAAGTTTCCGGGTTTTGCTTTAATTTTTCGGCAACGATTTTGATTTTTGTCTTTTTGGCACAGTATATATGTAATTCGATATGTCTAAGCGATAAAACGAAACTTATTTTTTGCAAAGGATCGAGTTTCTTCATATAACCGCGTTCGTCTTTCGATTTTATCTTAAAACGCCTAAGCTAGCTCGCCTTGATATCGTTACCGAAAATTCTTTAAATTCTATACTTTTTATCTCATCGTAAGCAATCGGCTTCAGCACAATGCGCCCGGAATAGTCGCAAATCCTTTATCGTCCGCAACAAAAACAATATCGCGGCGAAGTTTTGCGACTTGATTTATAAACCCGAGCGCGCATACCGACAGTAAGACGACGGCAACACACAGCCCGAAACCGAGTTTATCCGAAATACCGCCGTAATGGACGCCTGTCAAAGCAATTCAACCGCCCAAACCCGACGTGAAAACAAAAAGAATACTGCAGTTGCTTTTTTGTTATGTTTAAGTTTGATTTCTTAAATCTACATAAATTTATTTTACTCGAAAAACCGCGTATTTTGATACGGGCTTAAAAATTTTTCCGCCCGGCGGCCGCTTCCGAATCATTCGGCCACGATGGACAGACCGTTCTCCTCGCCGTAAAGCTTCAGCTCGGCGTAAAGCCGCGTATTTTCAAACGCGCGCAGCGAATATGCGCATCTTATCGCCCCCGCAAGCGCTTTGTCCGAAATCGAACGGCGCTTGTTCCCGGAGGAGCTTTCCGCGCAGTAAATACACAAAGCCTCCACAAAATCATGTCCGTTTGTGATATCGAGATAATCCTCAAGTCTGCCCGTATCGCGCACAAGGGCAAGCTTTTTAAGCCGGGCGCCGTCCACCTTGTTTTTGGGATTATACGCGTTTACAAACGCCACTACGGCATTCTTACCGGGTGAAACCCGCGGATTTACGATTTTATTAAGATCCGTATCCGATATCCTCAAGGCCCAGCGGTACCTGTCCGAGCAAAGTCTTAATGCGGAAATATAAAAAAGTTTTTTAAGCAGCTCGTACCTGAGCCGGTCGGGGGAAAGCCTGCCGCGGTAAAAATTGACGGCCACTCTCTGAAAGGTCTCGTCGTCGCTTATAAGCATCATTTCGCAGCAGCAATGGTCGCAATAAAATATGCGGCCGAATTTCTTTTTCTCCTGGTAATCGCGGTCGCGTATGCCGATAACGCGTTTTTCGTCGGGGAAATTTTCAGGCATAAATTTATCGACGGTAGTCGAAGCGCCGTAAGCCTTTATCAGCGTAACGTCGCGGCTGACAAGAAATCTGAAAGCCTTTACGTCGTCCTCTCCCTCCAGCAATATCACAGTTTTCTTGCGCTTGTAATCCGCGCTTAAAATCAGACTGATTTCCGCGGCGGTATTTTCCGCCGTCAGATTTGAGAATATCGAATCAGCGCTCATACTGCTCTCCGAGATCAACCTGAAGGTCGCGGTGTCCGCCCAGTATCTGCGGCGAATGAGTGGCGACAACCGCCCGCGCGTCGCCCAAAACGGATAATATCGCCTTTAAATCGTCTATAAGCCCAAGCTGCCAGACTATATGCATGGAAATCTCCGGTTCGTCAATGAGCAGCAGAGCGTTCTTCGGACATTCAAACAGCAGCTCGTAATAAAACGCGGTTATCTGTATTTCTCCTGCGGATAAATCCGTAAAAGCAAGTCTGCCGCCGTCGCCGTCGACAAAATACAATCCGTCGATACTATCGGTTACGGGAGTTTTGAAAGCCAGCTTGTCTGTCAGAAGGCGCTTGAAAAGGCTTGCGCGCGCCGCGGCATCGGCTTCGCCGGAAGAAAGCTTAGCGCCGAGTTTTGAAGGAATGGATTTAATCGCAGCTATATATTCGGCAAGCTTTCCCTCGTCGTTCATCGCGCTGTCGAAAAGACGGCGGCTGCCGATCGTCCGTACCGGGCCAAGCGAGCGCGCCGCGGCTTTTTCCTCCTCCGAGATACCGCCTGTCTCTTATACACATCTCCGAGCCCACGAGACGGAGCTACATCTC
>USBU01000099.1 GCA_900553005.1 uncultured Eubacteriales bacterium
ATTTTATTGTAATCGCATGTTTTGACAATTTATGTCTGACATAGTACTTCATTTTATCCGGGAAATAACTATATTTTTCCCGTTTAACGACGGAAACAGCCTTAAAGTATCGGAGTTATAAGTTACGCCTCCCACCGAAAATCTCCAATCTCCGTCCCTGGCGGTATTATCTACAGTAACAGTAATATTGCACTCTTCGCGTCGCACGCTAAAAGACAGGCTGCGCGTCTCGTCCGGGAGTCTGGGATTCAGCTTAAGTGAATCGCCTTTAAATTCAATACCCAGCAAGGATTCCGTCACGCATTTATACATCCAGCCCGCGGCGCCTGTGTACCAGCTCCAGCCGCCCTCTCCCGCATGCTGGCCGGTATAGACATCCGCAGACATAACATAAGGCTCGTTTTTATAGCGCTGCACGTCAACGGCAGTGCGGGAATGATTTATCGGATTAATCATTTCCAAAAGCTTATACGCACGGTTATATCTGCCCGTCTTAAATAATGCCATAATATACCATATCGCCGCATGAGTATATTGCCCTCCGTTTTCCCGCACGCCTTCGGGATAATCCGCAATATACCCGACGCCCTTGCTGCGCTTAAAAGGCGGAGCAAGCAAGGCTATGAGTCCGTTTTTCTCGTCCGTCAAACGATTGTCCGCACTGATCAGAGCAAGCTCGGCACGCTCTGCCGGCGCAATGCCAGACAAAACCGCAAACGCCTGAGACAAAAGGTCAATCTTACACTCGCGGCTTTCCGCGCTGCCCAAAACAAGACCGTCGTCGGTGACCGCTCGGCGATACCACTCGCCGTCCCATTGAGTTTCTGTCGCAGCTTTAAGCGTTTCCGCAAGCCTGCACATCTGCTCTTTCTCCTCAGGAAAGGTAACATACGGCTGAAAGCTTTTCACGACAAGATAAAGCAGCATAGTCCCGAAAACCGTCGTTCCTCTGCCCTTTGCTCCGACCTCGTCCATAGCGTCATTCCAATCGCCGCCCTTCATCAGCACCAATCCGTCGGAATTTATTTCCGTAGAAAAAATCGCTTTTTTGCAATGCTCCAGCAAACTGCCGGTATGCTCTGTAAAGCCGGGAGAATTATAGAGCGTTTTCATATTATCGGGAAGCGGCGTATCAATCAGATACGCAACGCGCTCGGAAAGAATTTCGCTATCGCCGGTGAAAGCGATATATTCGGCCGTCGCAAGCGGCAGAAACAATCTGTCGTCAACAAATCGAGTACGCACGCCCGAGCACGGAGGATGCCACCAGTGCTGTACATCGCCCTTTTCAAACTGATGAGCGGCGCATTCGAGAATATGCTCTCTGGTCAAGGAGGAATCGATATACATAACGGCAAGAGCATCCTGAAGCTGATCTCTGAAGCCGTATGCCCCGCCCGCCTGATAAAAGCCGGTACGCGCAAAAAACCTTGAACAAAGAGTTTGGTAGGGCAACCATTTATATAAAAAATCAAGCGAGGCGTCGCCGCTTTCAAGAGTTACGGGGGACAGCGACGAATAGTATTTTTTACTTTCCGCCAGAATTTCGGCAGCAAGCTCGGGATGCGCTTCAGCCCCGGCCGAAAGCCAAAACACGATATTCTTTTTACCGCCCGGAGCAATGGAAACCGACGCGGCATAAACAGCCGAATTGCCTTCCAGCACCTCAAGATCCGACAATCTGGAATACTCTCCGTATTTATTCAGCATGGATTTTCTTGAAAAGCTGTAGCTGTCCGCGGCAATACTGGCGCCTACGCGGCATAACGCCCCGTTTACGACATTGCGAATTATAATTTCACCGTCCTCATACGTGCCCGAAACCGAACACGCCGTATATTCCGCAAAATCACCGAGAACCGTATCCACGGCAAGCGCAACGTCCAGCGTCCTCGCTTCTTCTTCAGCGTTTAATAAGTCGAGAGAATAATACTTTACGTCCGTCCTTCCGATAAATTCGGTAAGCTCAGCCACGATTCCGTTATAGTTGCAGGTATATACAGTGAAGCCGAAAGAATGCAGCGCCGTATAAGAGCAGTCCTTTAATACAGGCGAACGGGTTACAGACCAGACGATTCCCCTTTCTCCAAGCAAGACGCTTTCGGACGACGGATCCAACGCGGAATCGTTGCTCCATACCGTCAGCTTATTTTCCCTGGAATTGCCGCAGTATGTGTATCCTCCGCCCGAGTCCGTCATAAGCGTACCGAAATTTTTACCGGCAACTATATTGCTCCAAGGCTTCGGAGCCGGAGCCACGCTCACGTCCAGCCAATAGCTTCCGTCATGCAAAAAGCCGCCTCTGCCCATCTTCAGCGCAAGCTCCGGGGGTTTTAACTCAACATTTTTATACGGTCTTCCGGCGACGAATATACCGCTTTTAAGCTCCGGATTATCTTGCTCCCAGTTCAATGCGGCGGAAAGTATTTTATTCACTCTGTCCGAATCGCTGTCGGAGTTCAGAATACCGAAAACACAATCGCACGGTATACTTCTGCGCAAGTTTACACGATCTACGGCCGCATTGACCGCATTGAAAATCCCCGATAAATATCCGTATTTTTCCCGGTAAACGACAAACAAATTAAATTTTATGCCGAAATCATATAAAAGCTTGCATCTGGACAGCCTGTATTCCGCCCTGCTTACCGCTCGCTCGTCGGACACCTCCACCGCCAGAGTCGGATACGCGGAATTAACTCCTATGTCGGCGCTTTTATAACATCCGAAAGCTCCGTAAAGAAGTCTTGAGGCTACGGAGGAGGTTTCCGCGTCAATAAACCTGTCGGCGCTTAGATAAGCCGAATCTCTGTCAAAAAAGCCGCGCGAGGCGATAAGCGAAAGACGCCGATTCAGCTCCTGCTCCGAAAAAGCGGATATCAGCGCAAAAACCACCGAGCTTTCCTGCCCGGGAGCAAGCTCAAGCCTTACGGATGCAGCCAGCACCGGATCCAGCACGCTACCCGTTTTGACACACTTGCTCCTGTTATAAAATTCATGCCTGGAAGTTTCGTATGCAACCTCGTCGCTGCCGAATGCGCGCAGCGCAAGATATGCCGAAGTCTTTTTACGGCAGGCATAAACGGCAAGTCCGTCCGCAGTCGCCGCAGTAGTCACAAACATATTGTTATATTCTCTGTGCGCAAGATCGTGACGATGCTCGTCAAGCACGGGTTCCGCCGCGGCGCGCAATGTAAGCCGTACAGGCGAATCCCCTTTATTTCTCACTACGGCCTTTCTTATTTCACCCGGCACGCAGGTCAAAGTCCTTGCCGTCACAGTCGCCTCAAGCGAAGAAAACGAACGCTTATATTCCGCATAATCGGGCGCGAAATATGCGTCCGTTCCGCCCGCGATATCCGCCTCCCCGTCCGCAGTTTCGGCATATACGAGAAAACCGCAGCCGTGACGCTTGCGCGTCATGACAAGATCGTTTACCACGGAAAATCCACGGCCGCGCTCATCGATCACGACCTTATAATCTCCGGCGCCGAAAAGACCGAGCGTAGGATATACGCGCGCAGAGCTTACATACCGAGCCGGCTGAGCGAACGCCTTTCTTAAAACGCTTCCGCCCTTTTTACGAACTCTGCCAAAAGTCGCAGGACGCGATAAAAGCATTTCCGCGGCACGCACCTGAGGCAGACCGCGAAGCTCGCGCACAATCGCATCCGAACACATAAAGTTGCAGATCGCGCCCAAGCTCATTCCCTGATGATGCGCCATAAAGCTGCGCACGACGCCATCATTGTCTGCCGCTTCGTAAAGTCCGTATTTTCCCAACAGCTTATTTTCAAGATAAGCCGCCAAATCAGCCTCCGCCTCGCGCGGCGCAAATTTAAGCGATAACAGACATGAATAAGGCGATACGGCGCTGCCTTCCGAATACTCGGAAAGCGCGATCCCCGGAACGCCGAATGCGCGATATTTATAATCTCCGTTATCTTCATAGGCAAGATACTGGCTTTCGGACACGCCCCAGTATTTTAATCTTTTTTTACGCGCATAGCTTATTTGCGCCCGGACAGCGTTAGATGCGGCGGCGCGATACAGCGTCCCCTCGCCGTAATAATAGAATATAGGCGTCATAAGATACTCAAAAGCTCCGCCCGTCCAGGAATAAAGGGTTTTCCTGCCGGCGTACTTTACGCCGCGCACGCCGAGATTATTCCATGCGGCGCGAGGAATTTTATTAAGCCCTATTGCCGTTAAATAACATATGGACGCTTCGCTGGCGGCAAGATCGTAATATCCGTCGAATCTTTTTTCAGCCCCCGACCATCCTATTCGCATAAGCCCGCGCTCCTCGTCGTAAAGCGCCTGCAAACGGCAGTTTTCAATCAACGCGTCTATCTTATACTTGGTTGCGCGATCGGCAAACGTACCCGCAAGCATCAACGCGCACAAAAGATTTCCGCTGTCCACCGACGAAACATACTCCGGATACAACGGCTTAAGCGATTTTATATCGTACCAGTTGTAAAGATTTCCCTGCCATTTTTCCATGCGGACTACGGTTTCAATAATGGGAGAAATAAATGCCGCCGCGCGTGCGGAATCGATAATTTTAAGCTTCATGGCGGAAAAAGCGGCTACAAGCGCCATACCTATATTGGTAGGAGACGTGCGCGAACAAAAACCTTTGCCGTCCAGCTCGCAGAAATTATCCGGCGGAAGAAAATTATATTCTTCGGTACACGATTCCGCAAAATAATTCCAGGTTTTTGCAGCGATAAGCGATAAATATCCCTCCAGAACAGGCGAAACGGATCTGTCGCGCCTGCCGTCCGACATAAACGCCTGTAACGGCACGCCTGTCAAAAACAAGGCGCTTAACGCGTATAACGCGGGATGACCGTAGAGAAACATATTGGCTATCAGAACGGCGAACGCAACTCCCAGCAGAGTCATAACGATGACTCCCGAATCCTCTCCGCTGTGAGCGAAAACGCGCCATTCAAGCAGATTTTTACGACGTATAAGACGTAACAGCGTTAATGCCGCAGACCAAAGATTACATACCGCCGTCACAGGCAGAACGGCAATTTCAAACAGTATAGCGAAAGCGTTTTTTGCCGCCGATTTCGGACAGGAAGCAACGGAAGGCAAAAGCAGAAGCAGACAGACGGCATAATACAATAAAGCCGTAAGAGTAATCGAAAGCGTACCGGACGCAAATAGCGACAAAATTATCAACGTCAGCGAAGCGGCCGGAGCAAGAGAAAAGAAAATATTTGTAAATATATGCCATTTGGCTATAGGCGAAAGAGGATTGACT
>USBU01000100.1 GCA_900553005.1 uncultured Eubacteriales bacterium
ATTTAAAATGGCTGATTTAACCAAATTATTGGAAGAAGTTAAAGGTATGTCCGTACTCGAGCTTAACGACTTTGTCAAGATGCTTGAAGAAGAATTCGGCGTTTCCGCCGCCGCTATGGCAGTAGCCGCTCCCGCCGCCGGCGGAGCAGGCGAGGCCGCTCCCGCCGCTGAGGAGCAGACTGAGTTCAACCTCATCCTTAAAGAGGTTGGCGGCAACAAGATTGCCGTTATCAAGGCTGTCCGCGAGATCACCGGTCTCGGTCTTTCCGAGGCTAAAGCGCTTGTTGACGGAGCTCCCTCCACCGTTAAGGAAGGTCTTTCCAAAGAGGCCGCCGAGGAAGCTGCCGGCAAGCTTAAGGATGCGGGCGCAACTGCCGAGCTTAAGTAAAACGGCTTAACTCTAAAATCAAAAAACGGAAGTCGCGGTTTCGGGGCTTCCGTTTTTGATTTTAAAAATGTCTTTGCCGTATTTAAGCGGCGGCAGGCAGTCGGTAGTAGTTCATGGAAATTTCATTGGGTGAGTTTTACCGCGGCGCCGGGAGAAAAAATCTCTGAAAAGGATACCTTAAGTATTTTGTTTGAAGTAAGCACGTTTTTGCCGTTGCAGGAGTGGTAGTACGCCGCAAGAAAATAATCCTTGCCCTCAAACAGAGCGGTGTAGCAATAGCCGTTTTCCGGATCGTCCTCAAGCGTAAAAAAATCTGCGGAGCCGAATTCGTCGCGGCTTACCGCAAGAATCAGAGGCGTGCGCCCCCAGGTGCGCGAGCTGTAGGGATTTTCTGCGGGAAAGGATACGGGATTGAATACCGCAACCGAAAAATCGGTCATTCTTTTAACGGACATCGGAGAGCACGGCGACGTAAACATTGCGTTGGGCGCGGGCTCGGTCCAGGTCTTTGCGTCGTCGTCGGAAAAACAGTCGAATTGCCGGCCGCGGTCGGTACGTGAAAAGGCCCAAAGCCTGCCGTCGTTCAGTTGGTAAATACCGGTTTCCTGTAAACCTGTCGGCGCGTCTGAGGTAATGGCGCAACCGGAGTCGTACCAATGCTTTTCATCGTCGGAGCAGTAAAATCTGGCCGTTCCTTTTTCGGGATGATCGTCTTTATTGTTCGAGTGCTCGTTAAGCGGAATTATTATTCTGCCGCTCTTTAATTTCGTCACCCTGTCGTTTTCCAGGACGAAATATTTTTTTTCGTCCGCGCAGGTTTCGGCTTCCGTCCAGGTTTTGCCGTCGTCGTATGAGCGCCTTAGCATGACCTTTGACATTATAAGACCTTTTTCGTAAAATTTACACAGATAAAACAGTCCTACGCTGCCGTCTTTCATATTTAACAGCGAAACGCACATGTTATTCGCCGCGTATTCCTCACGCGGGAAAAGCGTGCGGGCGCTGCTCCACGTTTCGCCTTCGTCCCGTGAAAATATCGCCGCTATTTCCGCCGGCGCATGGTCGCCGTTGTCATCCGCGCTCGTATATCTTGAGTAAGCGTACATTACGGAGCCGTCGTTTAATCTTATAAAAGCGCCCTCCCCGTTCCGCGGATTTTCGTTGTTTGCGGCAAGTATGCATGTCTGTCTGCCGATTTTTTTCATATCGTTGTCCTACCTATTTGAAAAGTTTTGCGGCAATCTCGTCAAGCTTACGCTTATGCGCTTCGCTTAAGGGAAGGAAAGGTCTGCGCGCATTGCCGCAGTCTATTCCGTAACGCAGCTTTATCAAATATTTCGTTGCGGGCATTATGTTTTCCAGCACGCATTCGGTTGCCGCGTTTGCGGATGACTGGATTTCCAGCGCCTCGGCGGTTTTTCCCGCTTTAAACAGTCTGTATATTTCCAGATACTTATCAAGCATAAAATTAAATGTCGTGCCTATTGCGCCTTTAGCTCCGGCGGCCAGCGCGGACAAAAAGCACTCGTCCTTGCCGCTGTAAACGTCGGCCCCGGTTTCCGTAATAATACGCTCCATCGTGAAATAATCGCTGTCCGTAAATTTAAGCCCGATTACGCCGCTCAGCGACAGCAGTCTGCGGTATTCGTCTATTGTAAGTTTTCGTGTTGCGGACGGAAGAGAATATACTATGACGGGCAGACCGGTTTCGGCCAGCCGGCGGTAATAATCCAGGATCCCTTCAAACGGAAAATTAAAATAGAACGGCGGAACCGAGGCTATTGCATCGGCGCCCGCCGCCTTGGCGTGGCGGGCAAGAGCGACGGAGTTTTTGGTGCCGATGTTGCCGACATGAGCCACAACGTAAGCGCCGTCCGCCGCTTCGATAACGGCTTCAAGAGTTTTGCGCCGTTCTTCTTCCGAAAGCAGAAAGCATTCCGCGCTGGAGCCGGACGCGTAAATTCCGTCCGCCCCGTCGTTTAACAGCTTTTTTGTCAAAGTCTTAAGCGCTTCGTAGTCAACGGTTTCGTTTGCTTTGAACGGTGTGACGATAGGTACAAGAAATTTGTTTTTCATTTTAACCTCCAAACGGTGCAACATATATCGTTTCCGATTGTTCCTAGTTTTTGATAATAAACGGTCGCAAGCTCGCCGTCAGCGTTTTCCGCCGTGCACGGATAGCCCAGATCCCAGTCGGGCGCATCGTCCCGGAGGATAATTTCCTCGCTCCATGTTTTTCCGTTGTCGCGGCTTACCCGCGCTATTTGAGCAAAAGGCTTGCGCCGCCTTGCGTAGGTGAGTATAAGCGCGCCGGAGGAATGCACGAGATAGTGCGGGGGAGATCCGTCGAAGCCCGTGGGCTGAGGCCGGGAAAAGGTTTTGCCGCCGTCGTCGGAATAGCATTGATAAATCGTAAATACATCTTTTTCGTAATTCTGCACTCGAATGCCGAGTATTATTCTTCCGTCCGGCAGAGCCGCCGCATGAGGCTCGCAGTACAGCGTCGATTTTTCTTCCGCAGGCGGCACGACCTGCGCGGGCAGGCCGAGCATTCGGCCCCGGGCGTCAAGCGATACCGCATAAATACCTTCTTTAAGGTAACTGAAAGAAGCTTCTGCATTATCGGAAAAAGCTCTGCCGATATATAATAGTTTTCCGTCTGCCGTCGCGCACGGTCCGTGCGGAGAGGTGATAGGAAGCACGTTCGGCTCGGAAAAGGTTTTGCCTCCGTCCGTCGATACTGCTGTCAGCGATCCCAGATAGCGTTTTTCATCGTCGTCGGTAACGAGATTAAGATAACCCTCGTAAAACGCCCTGACTTCGGGCTTGTAGCCGTATTCGTCGGCGTAATAGCGCTGCATACGCCGGGAATTATTGAAAGAGGTCAGTATTATACTGCCGTTTGCCGCGCACAATCCGGCGTCTCGGTCGTCCAGCGGCGTATCGAGAACGGTGTATGACGGCTGCCACGTCCTGCCTCCGTCCGTGCTTTTTGCGGCGTTTACCTTGCCGAAGGGACATATATGCGCGTGCCTTCCGCCCGACCAGGCGCACAGCAGCTCTCCGTTGACCGACACAATGCTCGGCCAGGCGTTGTAATTCAGCTTTCCGGCGTTTTTAGCGCTTATGACGGTGTGTTTGATAATTTCGGCTTTCATCGATTTGTCTCCCGTTTGCTTTTGCTGTAATAATTATACAGCTCAGTGCGCGTGTAAAGCAACAGCAAAATAAATTAAAAGCATAACAAAATTGTATTTTAATTGCGTTTTCACCGGTAAGCTTGTATAATGGTATTAATTTCAACAATGCTTAACGGAGCGGAATATGTCTGAAATTTACAATTATTATTATATTGGCCGGACGGCTCCCGGAGTGGAAGAGGAGGGGCTGGCCTCTCCCGTGCTGCTGACCTTTTCCAAAATGAAAAACGGTCTTCCGGGAGAGGTAAAGCCGCATTCTCATCCTTATTTGGAGGTTTTTTTCTTTGAATCGGGCAGCGGTTTTTTCGAGTGCGGCGGCGACAAGGTAGCGGTTGAGGCCGGCGACGCTCTTGCGGTCAGCGCAGGCAAAAAGCATGTCCAGTATTCGGGCGGCGACACGCCATTGATTTATTACTGCTTTGCGGCGACCAACGTAAGTCTTTCTTCCGTGGGGCGACCGGACAGTTTCGGCGAGCGCGGCTACGCGCTGGTTAAAAAAGATAAAAGCTCGTCGTTTTATCCTCTTATAACGGCCTGTAAGCGCGAGCTGGACGAAGAAAAGATGTGCTGCGGACAAACGGCGTCCGCGTACCTTAAACTGCTGCTTATAGAAATTTATCGGGCTCTGCCTTCCGATCCGATCGACCGTCGGGTTTCTGCCGTCTCCGGCATAAAAACGTATATCGAGGCGCACTGCAACGAAGATATTTCACTCGACGCTATCTGCCGTAAATTTTATATAAATAAGACCAATCTTCTTCATTCGTTCAAACGCGAATTCGGCACAAGTCCGGTCCGATATCTTAATAATTACAGAATAGAGCGCTCTAAGGAGCTGCTTGCCGGCGGAGAAAGCGTCACGTCCGCGGCTTTGGCCGTGGGGTTTTCCAATCCGGTATATTTTACCGAGCTTTTTCACCGCCGCACCGGACTGACTCCTTCTGCGTTCAGGAAAATTTCTGAAATAAACCGCTAAGGAGATATTATGATGCGGAATTTCTTTATACCCTTTGTCTGAGGATAATGACTTGATAATGTGCTTTCGCGTCTTTTAAGTAAACGCGTCGGATATTATCCGCGTTCAATTATATCGTCGATAAGATTGTCCTTAAGCACAAAGGAAAAAAGCGTAGCCTTACCTTTTTTATCTATTAAAAAGTATGAATCCGGCGCGGCGGGCACGTATCCGTCGTTGGCAATTATATCATCGTAATCGGAGAAAAACTCCGTCAGCGACGCGTCGTCTATTGCGGACGCAAGTCCCTGCGTCAGAAATTTACGCGCGTCCTGCAGGTCTTTGGAGATAACCGCCGTAAAAAATCTTGGCACGGGTGAGGAGGTGCGTTCCGTCGACGAATTCTGTGGTTCGGGAGAATATACGTAATTGTATCTGGGGCTTAGCCGCATGACAAGGTCGTTCTCCGTAAGCGTAAAAACGCGGCAAAGCTCCTCATTGCAGCGCGCCTTGCCTCCGGCCAGCTTGACGGTGTAAGGCAAAAGGGCGGCCGACAGCGGAAGGACCGTTACATATGTTACTTCGTCGCGGCGTATTACGATTCTGTGGCCGCTTTCTATAAATACTCCGTTCAGCATATAAACTGCCGGGAAATCGTTTTTGATATGGAGCTGTCTCTTATACACATCTCCGAGCCCACGAGACGGAGCTACATCT
>USBU01000101.1 GCA_900553005.1 uncultured Eubacteriales bacterium
AATCCGAAGTGTTGGTCTTAATTTAAAGTATTTTTATAAATTCAGCAGTTTTTATTGTAAAAATTCGCGCATTATGTTATAATCGAAAAGATAAATATCAATCATGGAGACGTAATATGAACAGGGAATACGTAAGAAATATTTACGCTCGGCCTGCCGATTTTGACGGAAAAACCGTTACGGTGGGCGGCTGGGTGCGCAATATACGCGACAGCAAGGCATTCGGCTTTATCGATCTCAACGACGGATCGTGCTTTAACAATCTTCAAATAGTTTTTGAGCGAGGAAAAGTCGCAAATTACGATGATATCGCATCTCAGAATGTGGGAGCCGCTCTGGTTGTTACCGGCGCCGTTACGCTGACTCCCGGAGCAAAACAACCGTTTGAACTTAAGGCGGAAATAATTGAAGTGGAGGGAGCTTCCGTACCCGAATATCCGCTTCAGCCTAAGCGTCATACGGTGGAGTATTTGCGCGAGCAGGCGTATTTAAGGCCGCGCACCAATCTTTTTTCCGCCGTATTTCGCGTGCGCAGCGAGGTTGCGTATGCTATACATTCGTTTTTTCATTCGCGCGGATTTGTTTATGTTCACACTCCTCTCATTACCGCGTCGGATTGCGAGGGCGCGGGAGAAATGTTCAGGGTTACCACGATAGATCCCGCCGATCCGCCGCTTACGGAGACGGGCGCGGTGGATTATTCAAAGGACTTTTTCGGCAAGCCGACCAGCCTTACCGTTTCGGGCCAGCTGTCGGGAGAGACATACGCTATGGCGTTCGGAAAAATTTATACTTTCGGTCCGACATTCAGGGCGGAAAATTCCAATACTGCCCGTCATGCGGCCGAATTTTGGATGATAGAACCTGAAATCGCTTTTGCCGATCTTGACGACGACATGCGGCTCGCGTGGGATATGATAAAATACATCATAAATCACGTCATGGATAATTGTCCCGCAGAGCTTGATTTCTTCAATAAATTCGTGGATAAGACGCTGCTGGAGCGTTTAAATTCGCTGCGCTCCGCCGATTACGTCAAGGTGACCTATACCGAAGCCGTGGATATTCTTCTGAAATCGGGGCGCGAGTTTAAATTCCCCGTCGGATGGGGCGCAGATCTCCAGACCGAGCACGAGCGTTATTTGACGGAAGAGGTGTTTAAAAAGCCCGTTTTCGTAATCGATTATCCCAAGGATATCAAAGCCTTTTATATGCGGCTCAACGACGACGGAAAGACTGTTGCCGCCATGGACTTGTTAGTCCCCGGCGTCGGTGAAATAATAGGCGGATCTCAGAGAGAGGAGCGTCTTGACAAGCTTACCGCAAGAATGAAAGAATTGGGCCTCAAGGAGGAGGATTATTGGTGGTATCTTAATCTGCGTCGTTTCGGCGGGACTAAGCACGCCGGATTTGGCTTGGGCTTCGAGCGCATAATCATGTATCTTACGGGCGTGGCCAATATACGCGATGTAATTCCGTATCCGAGAACGGTTGGCAACGCTGAGTTTTAGCGCGCGCATTTGCCGGCAAGATATAATATAGTAAAACAAAAAGGATCGGTAAAGCCCGGTCTTTTTTTGTGCTTAATTAGTTTTACGCCGTGCCGGCTTTATTTTGGTTTTCAGGTATCGTAATTAGCGCTGATCATATTCCGCCGCGTCTAAATATGAGGTTTGCCTCATAGTCGCGTTTTCGTCTTTCTGCTATAATAAAAACAATATTATTGTAAGGGCATGTGCTTACAGTTTACATGCTATAATCACAAAAAAGGGCGCATGAAAGGATGGACGAAGCTTCTCAAAGCGATAAGATAATTCAGGTTTTGGCTTATTTAAAACTCGATAACGGAAAAGGCGAACGGTATCTTTTCGATGCTGTGCGGCTGTACGGCAGAGACCGTTGCAGTCTGTGCGAAATATACCGCAGGATAGCCGAGCGTTACGGATGCAGCCGCGCGTCGGTGGAAAGAGCCGTAAGAAGACTTAAAGAGAAGGCTTTGTCCGAAGGTCTTATCGGCAAGCTCAACGATAAATTCAGGCAAAACATATATAAGGATTACGAGTATATTACGAATAAGGAATTGATTGTGGCCGTTTGCGAAATTTCGGGCGTTTTCGACGGCGATGCGGAAAAAATGTCGCAAAACGGATAACTTACGACAAAAATCGAGCCATAATAATGACTTTTAAATTAAATACCCAATGTAAGCGTTGTGGATTATTGTGCTAGCCTTATAAATAAACGTACAAGGAGAGCATTGTGAATTTCGACGCATTTAATCGCAGAAACAAAATATTGGAACTGCTTATCCAAAACGGTAAGATGACTTCGGCCGAATTTTCGGAAATGTTTGAGGTGTCGCAGAATACGATTGTACACGATATTTCTCTGCTTTCTATGAATTTTCCCATTCGCGGACAGTCCGGACGGCACGGCGGTTACGTTTACGAAGGAGTAAGAACGATTGCCGTTACCGAGAATGAGGTGGAATTGATGTTGGAGATGTTTTCTCGTTTGCCCGATAAGGATCCGGCGACCGTCGCGTTTGAAAAGAGGCTTGAGGAATTTTTGGGCAACGGCTTTACAGAAGCC
This sequence comes from uncultured Eubacteriales bacterium, assembly GCA_900553005.1. Classification (GTDB taxonomy): domain Bacteria; phylum Bacillota; class Clostridia; order Christensenellales; family Pumilibacteraceae; genus UBA10677. The sequence continues at coordinate 2,593 of USBU01000101.1, forward strand.
AAATAATATTTAATTTAAAAGTAATCGTTTGACGGCGCTGTTTTTCAGAGCCGCGTTTTCGCATGTTCGGTGTCGCCGCGATTGCGCGGATAGTATAATTGCTGACGTAATGATTAAGAATTTCAGGACTTGCGCTGAACAATCTTGATTTTTAAGCAGGATTAAACGGAAATTCCTGTTTTATGATTGCGGTAAAGCTACTTCAGCGCATGATTATGATGCGCATTATGTTTGGTTAAAAACGTCTGTTCAGCTTTCTCTGGCAGAGGGCGGAGCATAAATTATCAATTTATTAAGCGCACGGCGAAAAGCGTTTACTTTTTTCCGTATAGGCTGTATAATATTGCCGAAGAAATATAATGGAGGCATAAGATGGCCGCGACCGTGAATTTAAACGACGATGCCTGTCTGGAAGGTAACGCCGAAAAATATTCGTCGCGTTATTCGCAAATCGATAAAAAAAGTCCGCTTTACGGAAAAACGCTGTATTTTCTCGGTTCGTCGGTCACGCGCGGCTATGGAGCGCTGGGCGAGTCTTTGGCCGATTTTATATCGCGCCGATGCGGCGCCGAAACTGTTGTAAGCGCTGTTGACGGGACTACGCTGGCCGATTTGTCGCCGGACTCTTATGCGGCCCGCGTTTTAAAATTCGATAAAAACGTCAAGCCAGACTGTTTCGTCTGTCAACTTTCCACAAACGACGCGAGAGTCAGTGACAAGGGGACGGTGACCTCATTGTTTGACGTCGGCGGGTTTGACCGAAAGACAACTTTCGGAGCCGTAGAGTACATAGCTCATTACGTAAGGAGCGTCTGGGGCTGTCCGCTTCTGTTTTTTACCAATCCCTATTTCGACAATCCCGTATATGCGGATATGGTCCGCGTTTTGCTGAAAGCGGCAGAAAAGTGGGGCGCGTTTGTTTTGGACCTTTTCAACGACGAAAACTTTAACGCTGTATCTTGCAAGGCCAGACGATTGTACATGAAGGACGATATTCATCCGACAAGAGCGGGCTACCGCGATTGGATTGCGCCCGAATTTGAGAAAGTTTTGTCCCGTATAGTCTTTTAACGGCAATTTTCCGATTGTATAGCCCGGCTTTTTTATTAAGACGTGTATCGGCTAATAAGCCTTAAAGCTAAAGGAGGATTTATGGAGTACGAAAATATTTTATTACATAACGTCGCGGAAGTCATACGGGATGAGGACGGCGGCATTTTTCTCAGAAAATATCCATCGTCGGTTTCTGAACGGTTAAATGCGCCTATATTCAACGATGACGGCAGCGTGAAGGAAATTTATACCGGCGGCAGGGAAGTCGCTAAAAATACCGGCGCAATAGAGCTGCGCGTGGTTACGCGCGACGAATGCGCCGTAACGCTATGCGCTGACGCGGATACGGACGTTCTTGTCTACTGGGGCGAGTTTTTCCATCAGCGAATTCGACTTATCAAAGGAAAAATTTCTACCGAGCGTATTACAAGGCCTGTGGCATGGGATAAATTGCGGTCGGGATTTGACACGGGCAGATTTTCTCCCGACGTTCTCAGGATTATGTTCTGCCGCGACGGCATTGTCAAATTCTATTCATTCAGTTTCAGCGGCGCGCACCGCATTCCCTATGCGTCGGAGCTTCCCGCAAAAACGATGCTTACTTACGGTACCAGCATAACTCACGGCTCGATATCCATTCTGGAGCCGGTTTCTTACGTGGAGGCCGCCGGCACTTTGCTTGGATATGACGTAATGAATAAAGCGCTTGCAGGTTCGTGTTTTTCCGAACCGGAAGTTGCGGAATATCTTACGTCGCTCAGCTTTGACGTCGGATATTTTGAGATAGGCACAAATATCGCAAGCCGCCCCGAGGAGTTTATAGAGCGGCGCGCCGGCGCTCTGATAGACGCCGTATGTGAAAAGTTTCCGGAAAAGCCTTTGTTTTTCGTGACGCCGTTTCCCGCGCTTGGATCTTTCAGCGATATGTATTCAGACTGGAACGACGGTTTTAAGCGCACAGGCGCTCTGATTGCGCGCCATGCGAAAAAATATCGCAACGCATTCCTTATCGCCGGCGAAGAGATTCTTACGCGGCCGTATTATCTTGCCGCGGACGTACTGCACCCGTCGGTGTTCGGCCATGCCGCTATGGGACATAATCTGGCTGCGGCAATGTCGGCAAAGCTGGCCGGATTTTACTCCGATAAAAAGAGCGGCGCGCAAAGGAGAAATTAATGTACGGCACCGTTGCTTTGGGAATACTGCTGCCGTTTGCCGGTACGACGCTCGGCTCGGCTATGGTATTTCTGCTGAAAAAGGAAATCAATCCAAAGCTGCAAAAGCTGCTTTTGGGGTTTGCGTCCGGAGTCATGATTGCGGCTTCGATATGGTCGCTTATTCTGCCGTCCGCCGAGCTTGCCGCCGCGCAGGGTGTGGCGGAATGGCTGCCTGCCGCGATAGGCTTCGTATTGGGTATGCTGGCTTTGCTTTTGCTGGATACTTTTGTGCCTCATCAGCATATAGATTCCGATATTCCGGAGGGAAGCAAAAGCAGCCTGGGAAAAACAAAGCTGCTTATGCTGTCCGTCACGCTGCACAACGTACCTGAGGGAATGGCGGTCGGAGCGGTTTTTGCCGGGCTTATAGCTGTCTCTTATACACATCTCCGAGCCC
>USBU01000102.1 GCA_900553005.1 uncultured Eubacteriales bacterium
GAGATGTAGCTCCGTCTCGTGGGCTCGGAGATGTGTATAAGAGACAGGTATATGCTGTTCCAATCGATCTGTATCGACGGGCTGTATTACGGTATCTTATTTATATTGTATCTTACGGGAGTGTTTGTCCCGACGCTTTTGGCATTTGTCTGATGTTTGGTATCGGTATGGCGCTCGATTTTATTCCGACGATGATCCTTTACTTGCGAATGCTGAAAAAGGAGCAGATAAAAATAGATTTCAGGCTTGAATCCGCAGCTTGAATTGCATACAACCATTTACTACAATTGGGACAGAAATAGGCAGTTTTCGGGCGATTCGGGCAGTTCTTTCGGAAAGGATATTTTTTCACGAAAGTGACGAAAAATTCGTCTGCAAATTTACCACCATTTAGCAAATTTTTACTACCATTTCATTTTAGAGCTTTTTTGCGTCTGCATAAATATTCTGAAAATCGCATAAAACAATGGAAAAAATGCACAAATCGTTACGATTTGTGCATTTTTATGTGGAGCTGTTAGCGGGATTTGAACCCGCGACCTCGTCCTTACCAAGGACGTGCTCTACCTACTGAGCCATAACAGCATATTGAGTTTTTTGCCGATTTTTAGGGGCTTTCGGCTTGCCCGCTTTTCGCCCCGATATTCCTTACCAAGGACGTGCTCTACCTGCTGAGCCATAGCAGCACACTTATAAATATTTTTGCTTCTACAATTTTCAACAATACTAAAGCGCTTAAAGCCGCTTCTTTCTCGTTTTACCGATCTAAAAGTCACCGGACGGCACCGCAATAATTTAAATAAACTTATCCGTCATAAAACGTCTGCAAAAAACATTTTACCGACAAGAATTTATAAATACTGCAAACGGCTGAATGATTGCCTGCCGCCGTAGCAGTTGTTATTATAGCTTAAATTTAAAAAATAATCAAACGTTTTACGGGAGATTTTTTGAAAAATCTGACGATTATATAGATTTGATATATCAATATGCTTTCAGATACATCCAATTACCGTTTTACAATAAAATTAATCTGTTTTTGCCGTACTCTATCGTTCTTTAATCTTAAAATGCCGCTTCAATCTTTATGCCGACCTGAGAGCGAAAGCTCCTTGAGGGCAAGCAAATCCTTCATGAAAGTATTCTTACCGAAATCGTCGTGCAACCGCCTGTATAGAGAAAACATTTTTTCATAAATCTTCGCGCTGTCTTCATCCGGCTTAAAAATTTTTTCGCTCAAACCGCCCATTGCCGCGGCCGCAGCCGCCGCGCTGTCATAACCGCCGGATCTGCCGCCTGCGGCGACCGCACCGAAAATTGCCGAGCCGAGAGCCGCCGCATAATGCGAACGTACAGTCCTGACCGTCCTGCCGGTTACCGAAGCGTATATATTCATTACCAAATCATTTTTATCGGCAATGCCGCCCGCAGCAAACAACCGTTTTATGCCTATTCCGTGGCGCTCGAAATTTTCAATAATCATACGTAAGCCGAACGCCGTTGCCTCTATAAGAGCACGATAAACGTCCTCCGGCCCCGTAGAAAGATTAAAACCAAGCATCAATCCCGTCAGCGACGCATCGTTCAGCACGGAGCGGTTACCGTTCCACCAATCAAGAGCAAGAAGACCGCTTTCCCCCGCTCGCGTTGCTGCGGCGCGCTCCGAAAGCGCCTCGTGCAAGGATATGCCGCGCGCCTCGGCCGTCCGGGACAAATCAGGAGACACGAAATTTTTGACAAACCAATCGAAATGATCGCCTACGCACGACTGTCCCGCCTCGTAAGCATAAAACCCTGGTACGGCGCCGTCCTCAGCCGTCCCGCAAATACCGGGTACGCTGCAATATCGCCGGCCGAGAATTATATCGCACGACGACGTCCCGATAATGGAAAGCATGGAATTTTCCTCCGGACGGCCTGCCGCCGCAACGCAAACGTGTGCGTCGATATTTGCAGCCGCAACGGGAGTACCGGCAACAAGCCCAAGCTCTTCGGCGGCATCCTCGGTAATATAACCGGCTAAGGCGCCGGGCGGCAGCAGCTTTCCGCGTAATTTCTTTTCAGTAAACCCTTCGAGACGAGGTTCGAGAGCCTTGAAAAAATCGTCTGAAGGAAATCCGCTCGGGCGGCCGTAAAAACACTTATACGCCGCCATACTTTCGCTGCGGGTAACGTTTCCAGTCAGTCTGCCCACTATCCAGTCGCCAGCCTCGGTAAAATACGCGGCCGAATCGTAAACCTCGGGACATTCGGCCGCAATCTGCATGATCTTAGGCACAAACCATTCCGCAGAAGCTTTGCCTCCGTATCGATTTAATAAGCTTTCGCCCCTCTCTTCGGCCACGCGGTTAACGATATCCGCGTAATCCTGCGCGGCATGATGCTTCCAAAGCTTAACGTAAGCGTGCGGCTCGGACGCGAATTTATCGTAAAAACACAGCGGCTTGCCCTTATCGTCAACCGGCATAACCGTACACGACGTAAAGTCCACTCCCATACCTATTATATCCGCCGGATTAACTTTGGAGATTTTTAAGGCCTCCCGCACCGCCTCCTTAAGCGCGGCCGTATAATCGGCCGGATGCTGCAACGCCCAGCCCTGCCGCAATTTTATGCCGCAGGGAAGCGAATCTGTCATGACTCCGTGACGGTAAACGGACTCGGAGACGCCCATTTCACGGCCGTCGCGAACGTCGGCAACGACCGCGCGGGCGGAAAGAGTGCCGAAATCTATTCCCAACGTAAATTTATTTTCATGTTTCTTCATAAATTTTTCTCCCGAATAAGCTTAAAGCTTTTCTATAAGCACGGGATTGTCCGAAAAAGGAAGCTTTCTCACCGTCCAGCCGTCAGGCGCGGAAACATTGCCTTTTCCGGCCGATGATTTAAATATGCCTATAAGAGTAGGCCCTGCCCCGCTCAAATATACGCACAGCGCGCCGGCGTCTTTAAGCGCCTGCTTTGCCTCCCGATAGCCTTTAATCAGCGGAATACGATAAGGCTGATGCAGTCTGTCGTCGAGACAGCCCAGCTTGTCGCTTTGCCCAAGCGCCAACGCGGCAAACGTCAGCACTGCGCGCGACAGACTGAATATCACATCCTCCCGCGAATAACTTTGCGGCAGAACTCTCCTGGATTTTTCGGTTAAAAGAGGAAAATCGGGCGTAAGCGCTACCGCAGACAATTCCTTGCCGATATCGGCGCGTATATATTCCACTCCGCCGTCAAGCATGACCCCGGCAGTCACGCCGCCCAAAAGCGCCGGCAGAACATTGTCCGGATGTCCGTCTATAGAAGCGCAGAGCGCCGCCGTATCGCGTTCCGAAAGCGAAAAGCCGGACAACGCGTTTGCCGCGCACACTCCGGCCACGATACACGCCGCGCTGCTGCCCAGTCCGCTGGCCATGGGAATACGATCCGTCTGCTCGATTTTCAGATGCCCGACGCGGTAACCAACAGCGTCGAACGTCTTTATCATGGATCTATAAACGAGGTTGCTTTCGTCCCGAGGCACTCCGCCCGACGCAATAATTTCCAAAGGTGAATCACACTCGTCGGACACAATCACCTCGTTTTTAAGCTCGAGCGCCGCTCCGATACAGTCGAAGCCCGCGCCGATATTTGCGCTGGTCGCGTTCACTTTTACGGAAAATTTCATTTAAGACCGCCTTTTGCGTTTGTTTTTCATAGCTTCTATTTTTTTAGCGCCGGATCAACAACAGCGTGCAAGCAAGCCGGCAGAACTTAAAACCTGCCGCCTCAAAACTTTTCAGGTAATATTATACCAAATGCAATCGAAACATTCAATCTTTTCTTACCCTCTTTTACAAAGAACGGGCGTCCCGACGGCAGAAAAAAATCAAAAATAAAACGAGTCCGTACATGCCGGACTCGTCGGTCAGCGCAACTGAAGTTAATTTGAAACTAAGTACGCCCCACGTCCCAAAATCGTTTGTCTGATATTATCCTTAATTAAGACAGCTTTTCTACCTCCGTTGATGGTAACAATACTATATCTTGCTTCTTCCCCCACCTCATTTGACTTGGTTTCAGAATTTTTTTCAATATTTTTTGATTTTTCTGTTGACTTTTCAGCTCTTTCGCGTATACTAGTAGTAAAGTTAGTCGTTGAAAGGCGAGCGGGCAATTGCAGCCCGTGAGTAGCCAACAATGTGCTAACTCTTTTTTATCTTTTGCATAGTATAAAACCTCGTTATTATTTATTGCATACTCTACTAATGCCTTTGTGCTACGCTCATAGGCGCTTGCTACAAAGTTTGTATTAAGCCGTATAGAATTTCCCAACTCAACATCTAAGTAGGTTCCGTCCTGATTTATCCCATACAGGTATAATCATTTCGCCTTTACTAGTTTGAATATCGGTTATAGCCACAACGCTTTCAGTAGGGTTAATTCTTGATTTTACAATCATTACAGGGTCGACTATCGCTTGTGGTATTTTTTTAATAAATTCCACACTCATTTCGGGGTGTTTCGCAAGAATGTCCTTTACTTTTGAATTTCTCATAAGCAACGGTTTACTTTCAAAACCTATATCACGCAATACTTTCGGCGTTTCACCTACATAAAGGTCGTAGTTCGGGTCGTGCTTTCCCGCAAGCACGTCGTCCACCTACTCGAAAAACAGTTTCAATGAATAACGCACGAGGGCAGATTCCTGTAACTTACGAAAATATTGAGAACATCATTGATACGATATTAACGCCGGACAGAGTAAGTGTTGAGGCTAACTCGGTAGGAATTACATCACTTACATTCAGCAAAGAAGCAGATTGTGAGAATGTAGCTGTTACTATTTTATCTACAAAAAGAGGCACTCTGACATTAAAGAGCGCCTGGATAATAAATAAAAGAGGTGAACGCACACCGTCGGGAGATACCGAAGCCAAACCCATAACGTCCGAAACGAACAGCGGAATCACCTCTTCTCCTCCATGCTTCTTAAATATGTGGATAAGATTGTTATTATCCAGCACAATGTCATAACCTTGCAACTCCATGCCTGTGTCCGTCCTAATTTTATCGGCAAGTATCTTTCCAACAACGCCTAAATGCAAACGCTTAACAACGTCACCGGCTTTAGCGGCTCTGATGAACGCAGCTATATCTTCATAACTCTCGGCAATAGTATCCCGTGAATTTGCTAAATTCTGTCTGCGCTGTTCTTTTTTGTACCGTCCTAACTTATGCCAATTCTCACGCAGACTATATCGCCCGTTCTCGGCGGAGGG
>USBU01000103.1 GCA_900553005.1 uncultured Eubacteriales bacterium
GAGATGTAGCTCCGTCTCGTGGGCTCGGAGATGTGTATAAGAGACAGATTGTATAATTTTTCCTGCATATCAAAAGCAAAGGAGTTTTGCGTCGCATTATGCTGTACCTGGTTCGCCACGGCGAAACATCCATGAATAAACGAAACCTCATGTGCGGAAGGACGGACGTTGAACTGACCGAAAACGGAAAAGCCTCGGCTATCGTTACCGGCAAAAGGCTTAAGGACATATGTTTTTCAGCGGCTTTCTGCTCGCCGATGAAACGCGCAAAAAACACCTTGGTTTTAATTTTATCGCAAAACGATCGGCCGCGCCCCGATATCACCGAGGATCCGAGAATAATCGAGCGCGACTTCGGATATTTCGAGGCTCAGACCAACGAAACTCATCCGGAATTTCATCTTCGCTGGCGGCTTGATTACGATTCCGGCCGCGTATTTATGGAAAGCATAGCGCATATGAAGGAAAGAATCGGCTCCTTTTTGACCGACGTCCGCCGCGACTACGCCTCCGAAAACGTGCTTGTCGTAACTCATGCCGGCGCGATACGTATATTCCGTATGCTCTTCGGCGAAGGAAAAAACGAGGACGATTTTCTATATTACGGCGTCGGCAACGCCGAAATACTCGTCTATCCGCTTTAAACCGGCGCTCGGCAGGCTTGACAAATCCGGTTTATTATAATAGAATTAGATAAGAATAATTTTCAGCTCCCGCGACAGGGAGCGGCAGAGGCAGATTGATGGAACTGATTACGGCTCAGACGCTGTGGAAGGATTATAATCCCAGGAATATTCCGCTGTCGGAAACGGTGCTCAACACCGAATACACGGATAAATATTCCGTCAAGCACGTCTATTTCAACGGTGAAGCGACGGGGGACGGCTGCACGCGCATATACGCGCGGCTGTATTCTCCCGCGTCCATTCCTACCGGCGCTTCTGCTGTTCTGATGAACGACATAGAAACTCCGTTCGATCCGACTTATATCGACATGCTTATCGATTGCGGCTATACCGTGCTGGCATTGGATTACGCGGGCAAGCGTGACGAAGGCAGGTTTACCATTTATCCCGAATCCCTTAAAAGGGCAAATTATTTTACTCCGGACAGCGGTTTTTACAAGCTTCCGTCAAATCCCAAGCTTTCGTGCTGGTACGTTTACGCGTCGGTTATGCTGCGCGGCTTCATATATCTTGAAAATCAGCCGGGACTGGATAAAAACCGAATTTGCTTTTTCGGAGTAAAGCGCGGAGCTTTTCAGGTTTATAAGGCTGCCTATCTCATGCCGGAGGCGGCATGCGCAGCGGCGCTTTTCAATTCCGCTTACGTACCGGAGCTTGACGTCAATTCAGACGAGGCCATGGTCTATAATACGTGCCTGTCAAACGCCACCTATGCGCCGCTGATAAAAATTCCGACCTATATAATAGAAAGCTCCAACAACCATGAAAATTCGCTTTTCAAAATAAATTCGATTTATTTAAATTCCTCTCAAAGCTGCCGCTTCTATATAGCGGAGCATTCCGACAACAGCTTAAACGCCGATCAGCGCAAAAGTCTTATATCCTTTTTAAACAATATGTGCTTTGCTCACAGCGAGCTTCCAAAGCCTCCGGTTCTGGAAGCTAAAAACAGCGATAAAGCGCTGTATTACGAGTCTAAATTCTTTGACGCGCAGGAGCTTGCCGGCGTAAACCTTTACTATTCATACGGCGCTGCGGAGGGCGCGTACCGCAACTGGTCCAGATTAAATCTGCAACGGGTTTCCGAGGACGAATATATCGTAAAAGCAGACGTTTATCTTTTAAAGGACGAAGTCTCCGCTTACGTAACCGCGGCATATAAAAACGGTTTCATAGTTTCAAGCGAAATCGTTACAAAAACGCCTATGCTCATGGGCGTCGCCGCCAAGGAAATAGTCAAATCCCGACTGGTTTACGATACGGAAATGGGCACCGACGACTGGCTGATCACTCTTGCAGACGCGTCGGGAGAAATTTATATCGCCGAAGGAGGCAACGGCATAAGCGGCGTTACAAGTTCCGTCAATTCCATTACCACTCTTAAAATAGGAGACGTTCATACCTGCGGCGAACGCGACAGTCTGCTGCAGCTTTTGGTATATTCAAAACGAATGCAGTCTCTGACCGTGCTGGTCACCTGCCGTACAGAATCGGGCTATGTGACATATACTGCGTCAATGAGTCCGCAAAATTATGAGGAATGGTCTAAAATCACTCTTTCGGCAGACGAATTCAAGTCGCCCGAAGGTCCCATGCAGGGCTGGAATAACGCGGTTTCAATTACCGTCAACAGCGAATCCGAACTTCTTATAAACTCGCTTTTATGGATATGATCATATTTAAAACGGGCGACAAGGTCGTTACAAAAAAAGCTCATGCCTGCCGCGGCCGCTCTTGGACGGTGGTACGCGCCGGCGCCGACATAAAACTGACGTGCGATACCTGCGGACATACGATTTTGCTTACTCCGGACAAAGCGGCTAAAGCCGTAAAAGAAATAAACGGCGTAAAAGCCTCTTTACTTAACACAAGGATCGACGGAGGAACGATTTGAACGATTTTCAGCCCGATAATCTTTTAAACGTCACGCAGTTCGATAAAAAAACGGCTCTGACGGAAAAAATCATTTCTATCGCAGTAAACATACTTATAGTAATTATGGCTCTGCTGCTTATAATGTACGTTGCCGTAGAGCCTCTTAACATCAGCGGCGCTTCAATGGAGCCGGGTATTCACGACGGGGACGAGATTGTAATCAACAAATTTTATTTCAATCCCGCGCGCGGCGACGTGATAGTCATTAAATCCGACAAAACGTCGGGCACGCGTATCATAAAACGCGTTATAGCGGTAGAAGGAGATAAGATCGGCTTTGCCAAAAACAAATCGGGCGACAACGACGTAATCTTTCTGTATCTCGATACCGGCGACGGAAACGGTTTTACGCGTATAAACGAGCCTTATATAAACGGCTTCATGACCGAAAGCAACAGCGAAATTTTCAAAGAATTTCCCGTTGCAGACAGTTACGACGATATGCTGCAAAACAAAATTTACGTCACCGTCGGTAAAAACCGATTCGTTGCGCTGGGCGACAACCGCAATATTTCCAGAGATTCGCGCTACTACGGACAGTTTTCCTGCTCGTTTTTCTCCTCGGACATAGTCGGTAAAAAAATCGCCGATATCAAGGAAGGCTCGTTTCTGGACAAATTTTTCTCATTTTTCTATCAAAAATCCGATACGGTCAATAATAAACATCAAGGAGAATTTTGATTATGATAATTATCTCTTCCGACTCCACGTCAGATTTAAACGAATTATTCAAAACCCGAAACATTCCCACCTTGCCGCTTGCAGTCATTCTCGGCGATAAATCATACGAAGACGGAATTACCGTTACGCCGGACGATATTTACGCTTTCGTAAAAGAAAACGGCATTCTTCCAAAAACAGCGGCAAGAAGCGTGGCGGAGCATAAGGAGTTTTTCTCCTCGATTCGTAAAAACAAGGACGACAGCATCATCCACTTTACGATCTCGGGAGAAATTTCCGTCACCGCCCAAAACGCTTTAGAGGCAGCCAAAGCCTTTGACAACGTTTACGTAATAGACGGAAAATCTCTTTCCACCGGTACGGGACTTTTAGTCATGTACGCCTGCGATTTACGCGACAGCGGCAAATACTCCGCCAAGGAAATCTATGAAAAATGTCTTGCCAGGATACCTTACGTGCAGGCTTCCTTCTTCGTAGATACAATGGAATATCTCTATAAGGGCGGCAGATGCTCCGGCCTTGCTTCCTTTTTCGCCACAGCTCTCAAACTTAAGCCCTCGCTGCTTTTAAAGGACGGAAAAATAGTAGTAGGTAAAAAATTCCGCGGTTCTGCTATGAGCATAGCGGATAAATACGTAGAAAATATCTTCGATATGTATGACAATCCAGACTTAAAGCGCATTTTCATAACTCACACCTCCGCCGATCCGGAGGTCGTAAAGCTTGTGCGCGATACCGTAAACAAACGCTATAAATTTAGCGAGATTTATGAAACGATAGCAAGCTCTACTATCACCAGCCACTGCGGCAAGGGCACTCTTGGTATTCTTTTCATCAACGACGGTCCTCACGAAATTTAATCAATCTTCTCTTAAATACATGCAGAAAAAACGCGCGTTGCCATATGCGCGTTTTTTTGTTAATTTCATTCGGCAATCATATATTTACTTTATTTTTTTCGTCTATATAACTGCGGTACGAAATCTTTTTATTTAAATCATATACTGCGTTTTTTACGCTTTCAATCATTTTTTTCGTAAAAAATCAAACATTCGCATATCATTACAGGGGTTTAAGCCGCGGCAGATTTCTTCCGCGCGGATATTTATCCGGAGTTTCGCCGGTTTTTCCTATCACTATCAGCTTTCTCACTCCGGCAGCGCCGCTTACGTCGATTACATCTCTTACTTCACCCTTCAATATCTTAAGCGCGCTTTCGGCCTCCGAAATTTCCTCGTCCGTTTTTTCGGATTTATATGCTATAAAAATCCCGTTTCCTTTAACAAAAGGCAACGCATATTCGGCCAACGTGCTTAGCCGCGCTACGGCTCTGGATACTATTACGTCGTATTTTTTCTCTCTGTTCAGCTCCTCTATACGTATATGTTCGGCTTGCGTATCTTTAAGATCAAGTTTTTTTATTGCCTCGTTTAAAAACGTAACCTTTTTATTTACGCTGTCTATCATAGTAAGGCGTATGTCCGGCCTGACTATTTTAAGCGGTATTCCCGGCAGCCCCGCGCCGCTTCCTATATCCAGCACGTCGACTGAATACGGAATAAGCCCGCACGCGGAAATCGAATCGGCAAAATGCTTGATTTTTATTTCTTCATCGTCCGTGACTGCCGTAAGATTGAATTTTTTGTTCCATTCCAGTAAAAGCTCTTTATAAGCGTTGAATTTCTCTTCCGATCCCGGCGGCGCGTTACAGCTTTTTAATAAATCTTTCATGGCCGTATTATATCATCTTAAAAATTAAAATTCAACTTAATAAGCGCTGTCTGCGTTCATAATGCTATATAATTTTTTTCGCTTAGCTTGTATATTATTTAATATTAAATAACAGCAGAAGTATTTAATAGATATCGTGGAAATGTGGAAATTGCGGACAAGTATGAATATACTACAAAATAGAGATGCTGTCTCTTATACACATCTGACGC
>USBU01000104.1 GCA_900553005.1 uncultured Eubacteriales bacterium
GTACAGGGTTTTGAATATCTGCGGCAGCGGATTCTTCCGCAGCGGCGGCAAACGCAGCAGCGACAGCAAACGCACATTCGGCACGGGCTTGGCGTCGGGGAGTCGTTGATTATGGTTTGTACCGGATTGCTTTCGTAGGTTACGTTCGGTTCAACGGAAGCGTCCGTTACTCTCGCAAAATTTATTATCGCAGTCATATCAGTTCACCGTTACTTCAAAGACGACCGTTACGGACTGACCGGGAGACAGATTAGGCAAGGGAAAGCCCGCTGCCGGGTTATACGCCGGGTAGGACACGTTGTCGATGATTACGCTTCCCGCAACGAAGGTCGTTCCGGCGGGAATAGGATCGGTAAAAAACAGGTTAATCTTGTCGAGAGTGCCTGTATTGGATATTTGAGTCGTGTATCTGAGCGTATCGCCGCGCACGGCAAACGCTTTGTCAACGCTTTTTGTAATGGAAACTCTATTGGACACGACCGCGAATTCAACTGTATTGGTATTTTCGGTAAGCGTTACCGCTCCTCTTGCCGGGTCGTTGACCGTATAAGTCAAAGCGGCGTAGTTCTGCACGGGCGTCGACGTAACCGGATTGTTGGCCGTAACGCTGTAATTGACGGTCACAAACTGTCCGGGCGCAAGATCGGGCAGCGGGAAGCCTGCGTTTAAGTCGTATGAAGGCTGCGAAACGCCGTTTACTATGACGCTGCCGGCTACATACGCCGCGCCGTTGGTCATGCTGTCGCGCAGAGACTGGCTGAATAGGGTGGTCTGCGAGTTGTTTGTAATAACTACCGTCTGGGTTACGGTTTCGCCCTCCTGTACGAAGGTTTTATCCGAGCTTTTAACCTTGGGCACGGAATAAGTCAGGACCTCCGTCGTTACGATATTGCTGTTGAGCTCCGCCGAAATCGTCGAGCCGTCCGGCATCACGTATTGAAAGCTTATATTTGATTGATTATCGATAAGCATAATATTCTCCTTAGTTGATTGTTGTCTGAAATGTTATGATAAGGCTTTCCTGCGGCGTCAGGCTGCCCGCGGCAAATCCGTCCTGCGGATTGTAAGCCGGATAATTGATTCCGTCGATATAAACCGATCCGCTGACGAATTCCGTGCCCGCAGGTATTGCGTCTTTAAAGAAAATGCTGCTTACCGGCACGCTTCCGGTATTTGTTACGGTCGAAGTATATGTCAGAATATCGCCGCTTACGGCAAATTCTTTGTCAACGCTTTTTACGATTTGCGTCTGCATATCTATAATATACACTGCAACTGGATTGGATTCGGAAAAGCTGTCCGCCAGATAACCGGTAAACGGATAAAATTGAAAATCGACGCGGGCTATATTGAATACCGGATTCGGATTCGGCAGGGCGGCCGCCGAGGCGGAAAAACCTACCGTGACGTCGGCGCCGGCGTCTATCTGCGGAATAACCACGGGCAGCGCGCCCGCATACGGCGCTCCGTCTATCGTGATCGAGCCTGCCGTCAGCGTCATTCCGGGCGGCAGCATGTCGCTTACGGTTGCGTTCAGCGCCGGAACCGAACCCGTATTTGTTATTTTAAGCGAATACGGTATATCCTGACCTACAGCGGCATAAGTAACGGCCGCTGATTTTTCGATCGTCAGGTTTGCGCCCTTGCTGTCGATTAAAATTCCCAAAGCGTTAGGGACGTATAGGTCGCCGCTGCTTGTAAACCGTATGGCGGCGCTGTTCTGTCCGGCGTTGAGCTGCGCGGATATATCTACGGCGGTGATATCCCAGCCCTGACGGCAGGCAAGGGTATTTGTTCCGGCCGCCGCATTCGCGTTTCTGCTTCCGAATGTTCCCGTCGTATCAAGAAATCCGTCCGAGTCGTTGATTTGCGACGCGAAAAAGTTTCCCTGCGGATTGTTGGGGCCGCTTAAAGGCATCAACGTCGCCGTCGTTTCTCCGAACAGCATCTGGTCTCCGCTCAGTACCGCGTCGCCCTCTTGCCCCGATACGAAAATTTTTCCGGTAATCGGCAGTACGTCCGGGGTAAGGAAATCTGAAACGGTTACGGTTGTCGTTCCGGTCGACGGCGATACTACTGCGCCTCCGCACCACAGCGTAAGATTGCGCAGCGTGATGTCGGCGTTTTCGTATGCTACCGCAAGCGTCCAGCCGGCGTGATTGGTCTGACTGGTGCGCGAGTCGATTGCTTCTATAAGCGCGGGAACGCCTTGTAGCGAGTACGTTCCGTTTCCGGCGGCTTGCAGCAGAGCGGTTACGTTGGCGGATCTTGTGTAAAAGCCTACGGTAACGTTATCCACGGTGATAAGAAAATTCTGCGCCGTGACGGGATCGGGAATTACCGTCTGGACGGAAGCAGGCGTCGTAAACGTTACCGGATTGTTGATAAGATTCGATATATTATTGACCGTTGACTGGTACAAACCGCCCCAGATGAGCTCGGCATACAAGATGTCGGAGTCCGGTGGAAGCGTAAGCTGAGCCGCAGAGCCGTTTTGCGCGTAATCCAGCGTTGTTCCCGGCGGAAAATTCCCTACCTGCAGACTGACGTCAAGACTGGTAAACGCTCCTATCGAGCCCTCCAGTCCCGGGCTGTTCGAGTTGGATGCCTTGCTCAGCCCCAGGGTATTGCCGGTAAAAACAATCGCGCCTTTTTTTACGTCGCTGTATCTTTGTATAAAAGGCATAAATTGCTCTCCTTTGCATAGTAAAAAACTACATACCTTTGGCCTGTTCCGGACAAAAAATATGTAGTCTTTATACATAATATGTCTAGAGGCGCCTGCCCGTTAACGCCGCGCAATAATCTGAGCGTTTATAATTTGACAACAAATGCTACAATACGATTTTTTTATTTAATCGCTCCGTAAAGTCTTTAATACGGGCCGATTTCATGATTTATGACGTTCGGGCCTTAATAATAAAAAACAAAATCGGTAAAAAAAGTATTTTCTGCGGCAGTTATTTTACTGGAAAAATTCGGCGGAATGTAATATAATAAGTGAGTAACGGAGAAATACGATTATGGAAACGATAAAAATCAAAGGCGCTAATGAAAACAATCTGAAAAATATAGATCTGGAGATTCCCAGAAACAAGCTGATAGTATTTACTGGTCTTTCGGGCAGCGGCAAAACGTCGCTGGCGTTCGATACCATTTTTGCGGAGGGGCAACGCCGTTACGTCGAGTCTCTTTCTTCTTACGCGCGTCTGTTCCTGGGACAGATGCAAAAGCCTGACGTTGAAAGCATAGAGGGCCTCAGCCCTGCTATTTCCATCGATCAGAAAACTACCGCAAGAAATCCGCGTTCTACAGTCGGTACTGTGACGGAGGTGCACGACTATCTAAGGCTTTTGTTTGCCCGTATAGGCGTGGTGCACTGTCCTCAGTGCGGCAAGGAAATAGCGCAGCAGTCCATTGACCAGATAATCGACCGTATTGTAGCGTACCCGGAGGGAAGCCGCATACTTGTCACCGCTCCGTTTGCAAGGGGCAAGAAGGGAGAATTTAAAAAGGAGCTGGACTCTTTCCGTAAAGCGGGATATCCGCGCGTCAAGGTGGACGGAGAGGTAAAAAGTCTGGACGAGGACATTGTCCTGGATAAACAGATCAAGCATAACATCAGCGTGGTGGTTGACCGCCTTATAGTCAAGCCCGGCATAGAAAAACGGCTTACGGACAGTGTCGAAACCGCTCTTAAGCTGGCCGACGGCATCGTGATCATAGACCGCGACGGAGAAGAGGAATTGTTTTCTACTAAATACGCGTGCCCTGACTGCAATATTTCGATCAGCGAGGTAGAGCCCAGGCTGTTTTCCTTCAATTCGCCTTTCGGCGCCTGTCCCGAGTGCGCTGGACTGGGCTTTAAGCAGCAGCTTGATCCCGAGCTTATATACGGAGACGGCAGCAAGAGCCTGAACGAAGGCGCGCTCAACGTAAGCGCATGGAATTTCGATACAAGTCAGATAGGCGGTATGTATTTCAAGGCGCTGTCAAAGCGTTACGGATTTTCGCTCGATACGCCGTTCAGGGATTTGCCTGAGAATATTAAAAACATACTGCTTTACGGCAACGGCGACGAAAAGCTTGATCTTACCTATGAATCCGCAAGCTTTTCCGGCAGCTACAAGCGCAGCTTCGAGGGCGTTGTCAACAATCTGGAGCGCCGGTTCCGGGAAACGGGCAGCGATTATATAAAAAGCGAAATTTCCAAATACATGCGCGAAATCCCTTGCGAAAGCTGCGGCGGCAAAAGACTTAAAAAGGAAGCGCTTGCCGTTACTGTCGGCGGATTGAATATTGCCGCGCTCAGCGATATGCCGATTGTCAAGATTCGTGATTTTATAGAAAATCTCAGCTTTTCTTCCTCTCAGGAAATTATTGCGCAGCCCATATTGCGTGAGATCCGCGCGCGTCTGAAGTTTCTTTCGGACGTTGGGCTTGGGTATCTTACGCTTTCCCGCGGAGCGGCTACGCTTTCGGGCGGAGAGGCGCAGCGTATAAGACTGGCCACGCAGATAGGCTCGGGGCTTACGGGCGTATTGTATATTCTCGACGAGCCCAGCATCGGGCTTCATCAGCGCGATAACGAAAAGCTTATTGCCACGCTGGAGCGTCTGCGTGATCTGGGCAACACGCTTATAGTCGTCGAGCACGACGAGGATACCATGCGCCGTGCGGATTATATCGTGGACGTCGGTCCGGGCGCGGGCGTGCACGGCGGTGAAATAGTCGCTGCCGGACCGGTCGAGGAAATAATAAAGGAGCCGCGCTCGGTGACCGGAATGTATCTGAGCGGACGAAAAAAGATCGAGGTTCCCAAGCTGCGCCGGCCTTTGGACGGCAGGTTTATAACCGTCAGAGGGGCGCGGCAGAATAATCTGAAAAATATAACCGTCAATATTCCCGTTGGCGTATTTACCGCTGTGACCGGAGTATCCGGCAGCGGCAAATCAAGTCTTATCAATCAGATTCTTTATCCGGCTCTTTCCAATAAAATAATGCGCACAAGATTGCCGGAAGGTAATTGCGACGCTGTGGATGGAGCGGAATATCTGGACAAGGTTATATGTATCGATCAAAGTCCTATCGGCAGAACTCCGCGCAGCAATCCCGCGACATATACGGGAGTTTTTACTCAGATACGAGAGCTTTTCGCCAAAACCGCTGACGCGCAGGAGCGCGGTTACGGCGCCGGTCGTTTTTCCTTCAACGTAAAGGGCGGACGCTGCGA
>USBU01000105.1 GCA_900553005.1 uncultured Eubacteriales bacterium
GCGTCAGATGTGTATAAGAGACAGGGATAAACGGTTTATATTTTGAGGTAACGGAATTGATTTGCCTGTCGCTCGCTGGATTGTCCGCGTACCGGCGTTTTGCCGGAAGCAGCCGGCCGCGGGATCCCATATTTGCGACGGGGGATAGTCGGCCGCGCTTTTAGCGCCGTAAATGACTGAATAAAAATATGATGAAGTTTGCGTCCGCCTGAAGGGTTAATCGATTGACTTAAGCGTAAAAAAAATATATAATGTCTCGTGTAATTAAGCTTGTTCGGAGGGAAGTTATGGCGGAATTTCATACGATTGACATTTGCGGCAGAAAAGAGGATCTACCGGTGCTGGCCTTGCCTTCCGGGGTGCGCATAGCGTTTTTCAATCTTCACGGCAATCAGGATTTGACGGAATACTGCGGTAAAAAGCTGGCCGAACGGATTTCCGTCAAAGCCCCCGAAGTGCTTATAACGGCCGAAAGCAAGGGCTTGCAGCTTACGCACGTTGTAGCAAGAGAGCTTAATCAGAAATTTTACGCAGTGGCAAGAAAAAGCGTCAAGCTGTATATGCAGGACGGAATAAGTTCCACCGTAAAATCCATAACCACCGGAGGCGAGCAGACGCTGTATCTTTCGGCTCATGACGCGGCTCTTTTGAAGGACAGGCGCGTGGGAATAGTGGACGACGTGATTTCCACTGGAGGCTCGCTTAAAGGGCTTGAGGCTTTGGTCGAAAAGGCGGGCGGCAGAGTTGTCGTAAAGGCTGCCGTGCTTGCGGAGGGCGCCGCGGCGGAACGCGGAGACATAATATTTCTGGAAACCATACCGCTGCTTTAAGAAAAAAATATATTACGGACATTTGCCGCGGCAGTATTTTGCCGCGGTTTTTTTTATAAATGTATCGCATGCTTTTTCGTTTATTATAGTTTAAGCGGAATTTAATGTTATTTTAAACTTTAAAAGTTGACAAATAAAATATAAAAATGTATATTATAATTATTATTGGACGCAGCATTGCCGTATATGGTATTAAATATTTTAATTAAACGTACCGTTTTGCTGCTTCAGCGTTTCGGGAGTTTAAATGATAATAACAATAATTGCGGACGTTTACGGTAAGCAGAACAACGGTACTGCTATTACCGCGCAAAGGCTTATAGAATCGTTGAAAAAACGCGGGCATGAGGTCAGGCTGGTATCGCCTTACGATTGCGATCAGGAAGGCTACTATATGGTGCCTAAACGCAATTTTTACTGCTTCAACAATTATGTCGAGAAAAACGGAGTCGAGCTTGCAAAACCGGACAGAGAGGTTCTTGAAAAGGCGATTAAAGGCAGCGACGTTGTTCATATCATGATGCCGTTCAAGCTGGGAAGGGCGGCTGTTGAAATTACTAAAGCTATGCATATTCCCTGCACGGCGGCGTTTCACTGTCAGCCGGAAAACTTTTCCAGTCACGTGTTTTTAAAGGATGTAAAGCTTGCAAACGATTATCTTTACAGGCGTTTCCGCCGTGTGCTTTACAAGCACGTTAAACACATACACTGTCCCAGCGAATATATCGCCGGCGAGCTTATCGCGCATAAATACAAGGCTAAGCTTCACGTGATAAGCAACGGCGTGGCGGCGTGCTATCATAAAGGGGAAGCCGAGCGCCCGGCCGAGCTCAAGGGTAAGTTTCTTATTCTGTTTACCGGCAGATTCGTGGGAGAAAAGCGCCATGATCTGCTTATTAAAGGCGTTGCTCAATCAAAATACCGCGATAATATTCGCATTTTGCTGGCCGGCAAGGGACCCAAAGAGGAAAAAATCATACGGCTTGCCGAAAAGTTTAATCTGGCGCGGCCGATTATCGGTTTTTACAGCCCGGAGGAGCTTAATAAGGTTATAAACTACTGCGACTTGTACGTTCATCCCGCCGACGTCGAAATAGAGGCGATTTCCGCTCTCGAGGCGATTACCTGCGGGCTTGTGCCGGTAATTAACGAGAGTCAGCGTTCTGCGACAAGATTTTTCGCATTGGACGAGCGCTGTCTGTTTTCCGGCACGTCGCAGTCTTTGGCCGAAAAAATAGATTATTGGATAGAGCATCCCGCGGAAAAGGAGGAGATGTCTCGTCGTTACATGGAATATTCGTGTAAATTCAATCTTGACCGCAGCGTCGATCTTATGTTGGATATGTTTAACGAGGCAATAAAAGACGAAAGGAAATGAAGCCGGTTTACGGACAAAAATTATATTATTCCGACGAGCGCAACGATGATTTTACCGATTTTAAAGCGGAGCTGATTCGTCCCGTCGATAAGACGTACAGATATGAAAGCCGTAATCCCGTATCAAGGTTTTTCGCTTTTTTTCTGTATTATTTTATCGCCGTGCCCGTGCTTTGGATAATATGCAAGCTGTTTTACGGCGTAAAGGTGGAGGGTAAAAGAAAATTGCGCAAGCTTAAGGGCGGCTGCGTGATTTACAGCAATCATGTGCTTGCTCTTGACTGCGCTTTTTCAATCGTAATGACGGCCGCGCCCAGACGCTGCTATATCGTTTGCAATCCCGATGCTGTCCATATGCCCGTAATAAGACACATTGTGCGCATGTTGGGCGCCCTGCCTGTGCCCGACGACGTAGCGGCGTTTAAAAATTTTTCACGCACCATTGATAAAAAGCTTAAAAAAGGCCGGACTCTTGTGGTGATGCCGGAGGCGCATATCTGGCCCTATTATACCGGAATACGTGATTTTCCCGCTACCAGCTTTACCTATGCGGCCAAAAACGACGTGCCTGCGCTGCCCGTTTGCGTTACTTTTCGCAAACCGACTGGGCCGTTTAAAAAATTTATGCGGCCGCGCGTGACCGTTAAGGTGGGGGATCCTGTCTATGCGGAAAAGGGTATGCCGTTAAAACGCGCTGCGGAAGCTTTGCGCGATAAAACTCTCGCCTTTATGAAGTCCGCGGCGACCGGCAACGAGGTTGCTTTTTACGATTACGTTAAGACCGTCGGAAAGGTTGAAACGCGCACGCAGATAGCGCAGCTGAAAAGAGAGGCCGCGCTTCGCAGAAAAGCCAAAAGACATCTCGCTAGGTTCGGCTGCGAGACCTTCGGCAAAAGCGCCGCGGAGCAAACTTCAGTGCCGTGCCGTCCGGTCGCGGATAATACTTTTTTTCAGG
Source organism: uncultured Eubacteriales bacterium (assembly GCA_900553005.1). Taxonomy (GTDB): domain Bacteria; phylum Bacillota; class Clostridia; order Christensenellales; family Pumilibacteraceae; genus UBA10677. Next base: position 3,163 of record USBU01000105.1, read on the forward strand.
ATGAGGAAGACTTGGTTTATCAGTACGAATATATCAAAAAGGACTGATACGGTTGTCGCATTGTTTTTAGTAAGACCGTTGCAATTTGTTTGCGCCGCCATGGGCGATTCGCAGAAAAAAGTTAACAGATATCCGTCGTTTGAGTTGAAACCGCTCAAACGCAAGCTAAAAGGCGCCGCTTGATTTTTGCGTGCGCCTTAATTTGCAGAAAAAATTTATAAATTTCTAAGTTCAGACAGATAAGGCCGTTGCCGCAGACGGACTTTGATCGGTTTAATAAAGCGGCGCCGGGCGTACCTGACACGATAGTTGTTGCTTGTACTTTTATCGGATTCCGTGTTGACTGAGCTTGCCGATTCGGACTGAGTCTATTCTATGATTACTCGGTCGCCGCAGGTCAGAAAACGCGCCGGGATGTCGCTTATCTCCGAAAATTGTTTTACGCGGTCGTCTTTAGGCAGGCATGTGTGCACAAGACAGACGTTTTTAACGTGCGCGGCGTCGGCTGTTTTTGCCGCGTCCGCAGCCGACGAGTGTCCGCACGCTCGTTTGAGAATATCAACCTCTTCCGCGGTTTCGTGCGGCTGCAGCCGGCCGAAGGAGCATTCGTGTATAAGAGTGTCGCAGCCGTTGAAAAACGGAATAAGCTCTTTTATCGGATAAGTGTCGCCCGTAAAGCCTACGGATACGCCCTGCCTTTCCATTCTTAATGATACGGCGGGGACCGCGTGAGCCGCGCGCAGAGTTTTCATTTCCACGGCTTGGCTGCCTTCGCCTAACAGTACGGTTTCTCCGCCGTGCAGCTCGGTGACGGACGGCATTATATCGGGAGCGTAGCACTTCATGGCGCATGCGACCGCGTTTGCAACCGTTTCTGCGGGGCCGTAAATTTTAAGCGCAGTAAGGTCGTGTTTTTTGACCGCTCCCAGGTAATACAGCAGGGACGCAAGGCCGATGCAGTGATCCGGGTGCATGTGCGTAAAAACGATTGTATCTATATAGCCCAAGTCGACGTTCAGATTAAGCATGTTCATTACCGGACTTGTTCCGCAGTCGATCAGTATGCGGCCGTTTATCAGAAAGTGGGAGCAGTCGTTGCCCTTTATCGGCGTCATATCCTGCGAGCCCAAACATAGTATGTTGAATTTCTCCATAATCTTAATTCCTTTAATTTAATTCAAGCGGCAGGGTGGGGAGACCTTGCCGCTTAAGCTTAGCGTATAAACACGCCGTTATTTTGCCGAATTGTATCCGTCTGGATTCATTGTCTGCCATTTCCACAGCGAAGCGCACATTTCGTCAATGCCGCGCTCTGCTTTCCAGTCAAGTTCCTTGGCCGCTTTATCGACGCGAGCATAGCAGGCCGCTATGTCTCCGGGACGGCGCGGACATATCTTATACGGCAGTTTTTTCCCGCAGGCCTTTTCAAACGCCTTTATGACCTCAAGCACGCTGTAGCCCTTGCCCGTACCGAGGTTATAGATATGTACGCCGGCTTCGTTTATCTTTTCTATGGCTTTGACGTGTCCCAGAGCCAGATCGACAACGTGGATATAATCGCGCACTCCCGTACCGTCGGGCGTGTCGTAATCGTTGCCGAATACGTTGATTTCCTTAAGCTTTCCGCTTGCCACCTGCGCGATAAAGGGCGTAAGGTTGTTGGGGATACCCTTGGGATCCTCGCCTATAAGTCCGCTTTCATGCGCGCCGACGGGATTGAAGTATCTTAGCAGAATTATATTCCACGAGTTGTCGGAGACGTACAGATCTTTCATTATGTTTTCCAGCATCAGCTTTGTGGAGCCGTATGGATTTGTGGTGGAAAGCGCGCAGTCCTCGTCGAGAGGCAGTCTTTCGGGCGTGCCGTAAACGGTGGCAGATGAGGAGAAAACCATTTTTCTGACATTGTGTTTTTTCATGGCTTCAAGCAGCACCAGCGTACCGTAAATGTTGTTGTCGTAATACTCCAGCGGCATTCTTACGCTTTCTCCCACGGCCTTAAGCCCTGCGAAATGTATAACCTGTCTCTTATACACATCTCCGAGCCCACGAGACGGAGCTACATCT
>USBU01000106.1 GCA_900553005.1 uncultured Eubacteriales bacterium
ACGAGATGTAGCTCCGTCTCGTGGGCTCGGAGATGTGTATAAGAGACAGTTATAACATTTTAAGCGCGCTTAAAAATGACGAAAACGCCCAAAATATCACGGATTTTGTAGAAAAACAGCCGGAATAACATTCAGATAAATTCCGTCAGAAAATAATTATCAAAACATGCTCACCAAAAAAAGACATGCGCCGATTTGTTTTACACTACCGCACGTTTTTTAACTTAATCCCCCGAATACGCGAAAATATCCGATTTGCTTGCGCCGCGTTAAACGACAGCCCCGCGACAAAAGCTTTGACCGCGCATAAAATTCTATCCGCAGCGCAAAACATAATAGATTTTACCGCACGTTTACGTCAGAAATAATCTGCCGCACCCGTCCGTCTCCTGTCGCGGCAACATGTTTTTCCATTAAATCTTCCGGTCTGCGTCCGCGCAGCCTGCGCCATCCGCGCCCCAAACGTCAAACCGAGCCTTATTTTACGCAAAAAAAACGCCGCTTCATATAGAAACGGCGCGCTATAGAAAAAATCAATTTCCCGAAGCTTCCTTAAGGTCCTTATAAGCCTTTTCGTTCAGCTCGATAACCTTAGCAACAGTCTGATAATAACCTATTTTCTGATTCTGCCAAACGCTGAACATCTGATTTTCCTTTTCACTGCGGCGTTCCGCCTCAATCTTCTCGTAAACGGAGGTATATTCTCCGTAGGAAACGAAATCGTCGATTCCCACCGTCAGACCGTCTGCGGGAATAATCCTGGAAAGATACAGAATATGCACGCCGTAATCTGTAACGACGGGCTCGGAAATCGCTCCCTCCTTGCCGGCGCGGTAAAGCCTGTCGGCCGCCTCGGAGAACTCCTGCATATAAGTCGAATCGTAAGTCTCATCTCCGGTAAACGCGGCAAGCACGGGATAACCAAGCTCCTTACCGAAAATTCCGTCGTCGGTATTATACTTATAAATAAGATCGTCAAAGGCTCGGTCGCTTTCCTTAAGAGAGCCCTTTACCTTCTCCATTTCGTTAACAATATCGGCGTATATCGCGTCTATGGAAACAGGCTTACCGTAATTTTCGCCGTCGCGGTGCTCGTATCCGGTGACCTCGGCGCCCAGCTTCTCTTTCTTTTCGGCAATGGCTTCCTCTCCGAGATAGGTACCCTCACCGGCCTTAAACGCCTCAAGTTCAGCCTTCTGGGCGTCAGAGAAAGGAACAAGAATATGCTTTACGTAATAATAATCTCCGTTGGGGTAATAAAGTATCGGATCGACGCTTCCGCCCTTAACGTCGGAATAAAACGTTTCAATGTCCGAATATTTGCCCATCTGCTCCGATAAAAGAGCATTGTATTCGACAAGCACCTCGTCCTCGCTTACGTCAACGCTATCCGTAATATAATTCTGCAAAAGCTGAATTTTGACGTTGTCGCGATAATTGTCGCCGGCCAGGAACTGCATGAGCTTGGTATCTCCTAGCTCGGGATACACATACGATAAGCCTTTTTCGTTGCCAGTTTTCTCAAGCTCGGCTATTTCCTCGCGGTAAACCTTTTTATCCGCGTCGCTCATACGGTAATCATCTTCCACGTTTTCTTTAAGAAGAGTAATAAACCGGCGCATGGACTCAAGTTCAAGCGACTTGACATCGTCGGAGCCGTAAAGCCCGGGATAACGGACGGTATCCGGCTCCCATTTTTCGACGTCCTCAAGATCAAGCTTTTCAAGCGTTGCGCGAAGCTTATAATCCGAATACTCGTTTATCTTTTCGTTCAGCTTGACAAGCTCGTCCTCCGAAGCGTCGCCCTTAAGCCTGGCTACGACTTCGGCAATTAATTCCTCCCTCGCCCAGGAGTCGTATGCTCCCGGCTCGGGATTCTCTTTTACGGGATAAGTGGTTTCGGTATTGTCCTCGGCTTCCTGAGAAGAAGAGTCATCGGCAGTTTCCTCGCCGTGCTCGGTAAGAATATCGTTGCGTATAGAAGCGAGCTGCGAATCTATAGTGGTATATATCCCTTGCAGAACCTGATTTTCCTCGTTCTGCCCCCAGGTAATATTTTTAAAATGAATCTGAGCGTCCGCCTCGTTTAAAATCAACTCGCGCGTAACGAGATTGTTGACAAGATAATCGACTGCCTGCTCGAGAGTGTATCCGTAGGAAATAAGATTCTGACCGGTGCTGTTTAACATACTGACCAGCTCGTACTTATATATCTTTTTTTCCTCGGTCACGAAGGGATTGTTTTTGTTTTCTTCGCTGGATTCGTCCGTAATCGTGACGGATTTGACAGTCGCCACTATCTGCTTATAATCCCTGGCGGTGTCGTAAGTAAAAAGAGAACATCCCGTAAACAGAGATATACACAGAATGACAGCAATAAAAACACTTATTATTTTCTTACGCATTTTCGTCCTCACTAACACGGTTTAAGCGCATTATATACATAGCTATTGTTTATTATACTATTGTTTAAGAAAAAAAGCAAACGTTTTATCGGGCGAAATTCTTACAATTAAGCAAAAATTTAAGCATTTTTGCCGGCGTCGGAAACTTAAGCAGCGCGCCGTCGGCAATCAGTCTTCCGCCGCTTTTTGTCGCCTCGGAGTTTACGCGGTTGTCTATATCCATGATCTTTCCGAAGCCGACAGCGCTTTCTCCGCGCTTTAGTATTATTTTTTCCGCTCCGATTTCCGCAGCGAGATTTTTCAAAAGAGCCACGTCCACAAGATTTTTTACGGTATCAGGCACAGGCCCGTAAACGTCCGATAGGTCGCGCAGCATCGAATCGCGCTCCTGCATCGAGCGAATTTTGGAAATACGCGAGTAAATTCTTAACCGCCACTCCCTGTCCGTAACGTAACCGTCGGGTACGAAAAGTCCGTAATCGACGACGGCGCGCACCTCCTTTCTGTTGACGGGCTTTTCTCCCTTGAGCTCTCCGACGGCGTCGGACAGCAGACGGCAGTACATATCGTAACCCACCTTTTCCATATGTCCGTGCTGCTGAGCGCCGAGCACAGAACCCGCTCCGCGGATTTCGAGATCCCGCATGGCGATTTTAAATCCGCTGCCGAATTCGGTAAACTGCGTAATCGCTTCCAGCCGCTGATAAGCCGTGTCGGTCAGCGTTTTTCTTCCGTCAAAGGTGAAAAAAACATACGCCAGACGGTTGCTTCTTCCTACTCGGCCGCGCAGCTGATAAAGCTGCGAGAGCCCAAGCCGATCGGAATCAACTACGATCATAGTATTTGCGCGGGCAATGTCTATGCCGTTTTCGATAATGGTTGAGGATACGAGCACGTCGCTTTTTCCGTCTACAAAGTCCTCGACGGTGCGCTCGAGTTTATCCTCAGCCATCTGTCCGTGGCCGAAAGTCACCCTGGCCGACGGCACCAACGACTGTATGCGCGCTGCAAACCTGTCGATATCCGTCACGCGGTTATAAACTATAAAAACCTGGCCGCCGCGGTTTATCTCCCTGGTAACGGCGTCGGTCACAAGCGTCTCGCTGTACTCCATGACGTAAGTCTGCACGGGTATTCTTTCGGTAGGCGGAGTATCCAGCACGCTTATGTCGCGTATACCTACCAGCGACATGTGCAAAGTACGCGGAATAGGAGTAGCGGACAGCGTCAGAACGTTTACTCCGCGCTTCATATCCTTTATTTTTTCCTTATCGGCCACGCCGAAGCGCTGCTCCTCGTCAAGAATCAACAGCCCCAAATCCGCGAAATCAACGTCCTTGGACAGCAGCCTGTGCGTGCCGACCGCAATGTCCGTTTTTCCGGCTTTAAGCCCCTCGATAACTGCAGACTGCTCAGCCTTGGTATCGAAGCGCGTCAGCCGCCCGGCTCGTATCCCGAAAGGCTCCATGCGCTTTACGACAGTTTCGTAATGCTGCTTGGCAAGTATCGTCGTGGGCGAAAGAAACGCGACCTGTTTGCCCTCCGCAATGACCTTAAATGCCAGCCTTAGGGCAACCTCAGTCTTTCCGTAACCAACGTCGCCGCAAAGCAGCCTGTCCATTATTTTTCCGGACTTAAGGTCCTTGAGCCCCTCTTCCACGGCCGTAAGCTGGTCGTCGGTCTCGGTAAACTCAAAGCTGTCCTCAAACTCTTTTAAAAGAGAATCGTCCTCGCTGTAGCGGTGCCCCTTTCCGTTGAGCCTTTCTCCGTACAGCTCCACAAGATTGACGGCAAGCTCCTTGACGGACTTTTTGACTCTTTCCTTTACTTTGGCAAAATCCGCGCCGCCAAGTTTGCTTAAGGACGGCGTACCGTCGGACACGTATTTCGTAAGCGCGTCCATGTTTTCTATCGGCACGTAAAGTTTGTCGGCTCCCGCGTAAGATACCAAAAGATAATCTCGCCGAGCGCCGGCTACGTCAAGCTTGACTATCCCTTCGAAACGACCTATCCCGTGAACCTCGTGCACAACGTATTCTCCGGGCTTAGGCTCCGAAAAAACGTCGCCCTTGGCGCGTCTCACGATCTTTTTCGGATTTTTCCGGCTTAGGTCGGCAGTCCCCACGACGGCAAGCTTCTCATTGTGAAAAACACAGCCCTTTTCGGTGCGCTCCGTAATCAGTCTTATTCCGCCCGTACCGTATCCGGAGGAATAAATAATATTGTTTTCATTTAAAAAACCTACAAGCGAGGACTTAAGCCCCTCGTTTCCGGCGCACAGATAAACGGTATAACCGCGCTTTTCCCAGTTGCCCAAATCCCCGGCCAGAATCCTGAAATCCTTATAGTAGGCGGGCATTTCCATGGTCTTAAACGAAAATACCGCGTCGGGAGTAAAAATCCTGTTGGCGTTGGTCACGCTTTGAAAGGCCAATTTACGGCCCGAAAACTCAAAAGCTTTATCCGCGGAAATCATCTGTCCCAGCGCACAGGACAGCGTTTCCCCCCGCGCAAAAAGCGTGGAAAATCTGTTTTCATGCTCGGACGCGTGCACAGCCGCATTGTCGTAAACCTGTTTAACCTCGTCGAAAACGACTCCGCCGAACTTTCCGAATTCATAAAGCGTGCAATGCGCCGTCAAAGGAAGCAAAAAGCCCAGCGGAAGGCCCCTGTCGCCCGACCGAACGCGCGCGGCCAGCAAGCCGGCAAGCTCTTTGACCTTTACTGCGTAATCAGGTGCAAGCGATGCGCCTGCCGCTTCCTTCTCCCTGTCTCTTATACACATCTCCGAGCCCACGAGACGGAGCTACATCTC
>USBU01000107.1 GCA_900553005.1 uncultured Eubacteriales bacterium
GAGATGTAGCTCCGTCTCGTGGGCTCGGAGATGTGTATAAGAGACAGGCATATGCACTTCCTTGGCGCCGTTGTCGCGCAGAAGCTGAACTATCTTGCGGCTGGTGGTGCCGCGCACTATCGAGTCGTCTATAAGAATAAGCCTCTTGTTCTTGATATTTGCCCTTATGGCGTTAAGCTTGATCTTTACGCTGTTCTCGCGCATAGACTGACTGGGCTGTATAAAAGTCCTGCCGATATAACGGTTTTTGCTTAGCGCGTCTATATACGGAACGCCGGAAACCTCGCTGTAGCCGCGCGCGGACACGATTGCGGAATCGGGAACGCCGGCTACGACGTCGGCGTCGATCTTATAAAGCTCGGCAAGCATTTTTCCGCACTCGTACCTGGCGTCGTAAACGTTTACGCCGTCTATTTTGGAATCGCTGCGCGCCAGATAAACGTACTCGAAAACGCACGGCCGGCGATGACGCTGCTCAAGAAACGAAGAGCGCATGCTTAAATTTTCGTCCGCGACGATTATTTCCCCCGGCTTTACGTCGCGTATGACCGCCGCGTCCAGAGAATCTATAGCGCACGTCTCGCTTGCGAACATAATATCCCCGTGCTTGTCGCCGATTGCCAAAGGCTTAAGTCCGAGAGGATCGCGCACCGCGACAAGCTTGCTGTCCGCCATGACGACGATCGCATATGCGCCGACAAGCTCCTCGCAGGCGCGGCGCACGCCTTCCTCCAAACTGTTTTCGCTGTAAAGATTTATCAGCGCGGCAATGACCTCGCTGTCTATAGAGCTTTGGAAAATGTGCCCCTGTTTAATAAGTTTGGACTTAATCGCGTCGCAGTTTATGATATTGCCGTTATGAGCAACGGCCATGCGCCCCCACCTGCCGTAAAAAACGACGGGCTGCGCGTTTACGACGTTGCTGGAGCCCGTTGTCGAATAGCGCACGTGACCTATTCCGCAGTTGGTTCCCGGAAAAGCCGAAAGCTTTTCCTCATTGAAAACCTCATTGACGAGGCCCATTTTTTTATAATAATAGATTTTTCTCGGCTCGTAAGCTACGGCAATGCCTGCGCTTTCCTGTCCGCGGTGCTGCAAAGCGAACAATCCGAAATACAAATCGTGCGCCATTTCCTTTTTTTCCTTGGAAATGATGCCGATTATGCCGCATTCCTCGCGCCTTTCCAATTCGTTTTGAGGTAAAATTACGGATTTCATTCAGCTTCCCCCGCAAGACGTCTCATAACTTCCTCATACGCCTCTTCCACTCCGCCGAGATCGCGGCGGAAACGATCCTTGTCCAGCTTTTCATGCGTAACGCTGTCCCAAAGTCTGCACGTATCGGGACTGATTTCGTCGGCAAGAATAATCCGGCCGTTGTATCTGCCGAACTCCAGCTTGAAATCGATAAGATCCAAGCCTATTTTTTTGAAAAAGCCGGTCAAAAGCTCGTTTACCTTAAAGGCCATCGACCTTATGGTCTCGATTTCCTCCTTGGTGGCAAGCCCCATGGCCATTGCGTAAAAATCATTGATCATCGGATCGCCCAGGTCGTCGTTTTTATAGCTGAATTCAAAGCCGGTGCATTTAAGCGCGGTACCCTCTTCGACGCCGTAACGCTTTGAAAAAGAGCCGGCGGCAACGTTTCTTACGATGACCTCCAAAGGCACTATCTGCACCTTTTTAACGAAGGTGTCGGTGGGCGATACCTCCTCTATGTAATGCGTGGGAATACCGTGTTTTTCCAACATTTTGAAAATGAGGTTGGTACAGCGGTTGTTTATCACGCCCTTGCCGGAAATTTTGCCCTTTTTAAGACCGTTAAACGCAGTCGCGTCGTCCTTATACGAAACAAGCACGACGTCCTTGTCGTCGGTTGCGTACACTTTTTTGGCTTTGCCCTCGTAAAGCTGTTCGCGTTTTTCCATTTTATAACTCCTCCGATAAATTTGTATTTGAATTTATAACGTCCTGGGCCGCCTGCGCGCGATAAGCCTTAAGCTCCTTTTGCAATTTGACGTCGGATATCGCCAGCATCTGAAGCGCCAAAAGCCCCGCGTTGAGTCCTCCGTTGATCGCTACCGTAGCCACAGGCACGCCGGACGGCATCTGCACCGTGGATAAAAGACTGTCCATTCCGTCCATAGTCGAGCTTTTTACCGGCAGACCTATGACGGGGCGCGTGGTGAAAGCCGCGATAAAACCGGCAAGATGCGCCGCCTTTCCGGCCGCGGCAATAAACACGTCGAAATCGCCAGCCTCGCCCGAAGCATAGCTTTTTACCACGTCTGGAGTACGGTGCGCGCTCATAACTTTAACGGTGACGTCAACGCCGAAACGCTTTAAAATACTTACCGCGGGCTTAACGGCGTCCAAATCGCTTTTAGAACCCATTGCAACCAAAACTTTAGCCATGACAAACGCCTCCTTTAAGGAAAAAAAGAAACGCAACTTATTCAGCAAAGTCACGTCCCTGATATTTAACTATAATACGGCGAGGGTGCAAAAATCCTTTGCACGGCAGCTTTGCTTTGATGCTGCGCGTTTCCCGGTCATACGACAACCTATAAAGCGCAGCGCGCCGGCTTGGGGATTTTTAACGCTCATGAAATTATAATAGCATAATCGCGCGAAATTTGCAACCGAAAACAGGCAGGTAAAACCTGCATATTTTTCCCGGCCGCAGTTTACAGCCTTTCCTCCGTCAGCGCTCCGCCGCGCATGACGGTAACGTATCTGAAGCCCAGGCTTTTAAGATACTCTTCTCCCTCCGAAAGCCCGAACGCTATTTTCCGCGCGTCGTGGCAATCCGTAGAAACGGTGACGCGGCCGGACTTTTCCGATATGCGCTTCAGCAGAAACTCGTCGGGATACGGCGATGAAAGGCGGCCGCGCGCGACAGCCCCGTAATTGAGCTCGAACACGACGCCCGTTTTAAGACACGCGGCAAGATAATCCGCGGCAAGATCGCGGTATGCGGCCGAAGCGAAATCGACGGCGACTGCTCCGCACTTTCTTATAAGATCGAAATGAGCCAGGATATCCGGTCTTTTTGCCGCGGCCGCCAGCACGTTATCGTAATAAGCTTGCGCAAATCTCATTCCGTCGCCGCCGAAAGCCTCCGAGACGCACTCGGCGGTAATACGCTCCGAAACGTCCACTCCGTAAAGCCTGCCGCCGTTTTCGATATAATGCGCGGCGCCGATAACGTAATCGTACTCTTCCCTGAAAGCCAGCGGGGCGTACAAGTCCTCCTCCGCGCCGAGATAAACGTTTATCGGCAGATCTCGCCGGGACGATCTAACGTCCTCAATAGCCCGTATATACTGCCGCTCTCCGGCGACGGAAGCGGACGAGTCGAAGGAAGCATACGAGTGGGATGAAAATCCGAAATCCTTAATCCCCGCCTTGCACGCGGCCGAAAGCATCTCCTCCGGAGAGTCCTTGCCGTCGCACAGCGAACAATGATTGTGCAGCGAAGAGGTTATCATTATTTCATGGTCTCCTGCTTAACCTTTTTGTCTACCACCTGACGCGACTCAAGCTCTTTCAATATATCCGCGGGCGTTATGCCGAAGTCCGCCATAAGCACCATAACGTGATAACAAAGGTCCGCAATTTCAAAAATCGTCTCTTCACGATCGGACTTCATGGCTGCGATAATAACCTCTGAACATTCCTCGCCCACCTTTTTAAGTATTTTCTCTCTGCCCTTTGTAAAAAGATAGCTGGTATAACTGTTTTCCGGCAGTCGTTTTTTTCTTTCAAGCAGCAGCTTATACAGCGCAGCCGGCGAAAAATCCGACTTTTCTCCGAAAACGGCGGAGTTAAAGCATCCGTCCGCGCCCGTATGACACGCCGGTCCGTCCTTAATCACCTCCGCCACCAGAGCGTCGCCGTCGCAGTCCGCGGTCAGCGAAACGAGATGCTGATAGTTGCCGCTGGTCTCGCCTTTAAGCCACAGTTTTTTTCTAGAGCGCGAATAAAAGCAGGTCAGCTTTTTTTCCAAAGTGACCGCAATGCTTTCCGAATTCATATACGCCAGCGTCAGCACCTTTTTAGTCTCGTAATCCTGAACGATACACGGTATAAGGCCGTTTTCGTCGAATTTAAGCTCATTTATATCCAACACGTTTATTTACCTCCGCGATTCTCTAAATTCTTACGGGCACTCCGCTGCCGGCAAGCAGCTTTTTCAGCTCCCCGATTTTTACTTCCCCGAAATGAAATATACTGGCGGCAAGACCGGCGTCCACTCCGTCAAGAGCGAAAAGACTTATGAAATCCTCCGCCCTGCCCGCTCCGCCCGAAGCGATGACCGGCAGCCCGACCGTATCGGTAAAGGCGGCCAGCATCTTAAGATCAAAGCCGTTTTTAACTCCGTCGGTGTCTATGCTGTTTACGACCAGCTCTCCCGCGCCCAGCCGCTCGCCAAGAGCGGCAAACTCCAGCGCGTCCAGCCCGGTATCTATGCGTCCTCCGTTTTTAAACAGCGCGTATCTGCCGTCCGCCCGTTTTACGTCAAGCGACAGCACTACGCACTGACTGCCGTATTTTTCGGCCGCATCCGCGATAAGACGCGGATTGGTTATCGCGCCGGAATTTACGCTGACCTTGTCCGCGCCCGAATCCAGCGCGCGCTTGAAATCGCTTATTGACGAAATACCGCCGCCTACCGTAAGCGGAATAAAAACCTCGGACGCCACCCTTTCCAAAATATCCGTAAACAGCTTTCGTCCCTCGGCCGAAGCCGTGATATCGTAAAAGACCAGCTCATCCGCGCCCTCGGCGTTGTATCTTTTAGCAAGTTCCACCGGATCGTCCACGTCCGCCACGCCCTTGAAGTTAACGCCCTTGACCACGCGGCCGTCCCGCACGTCCAGACACGGTATAATTCGCTTGGCAATCATAATTTACGCCTCCGCCGCCGCAATACAGGCGGACAAATCCAGTCTGCCCTCGTACAGCGCCCTTCCTGCAATCGCGCCGTAAATCCCCATCTTTTTAAGCTCGGTAATCTCGTTAAGTCCGCTTATACCGCCCGAAGCGATGATATCGATATTCGTTCCGCTGAGCTTTCCGTATGCCGTCAGATCCGCGCCGGCAAGCATACCGTCGCGCGAAATTTCGGTATAAATCACGGTTTTGACGCCTATATCGGCCCTGTCTCTTATACACATCTGACGCTGCCGACGACTTAA
>USBU01000108.1 GCA_900553005.1 uncultured Eubacteriales bacterium
AAAACTTTACATTTATTTTACAATTTGCCTGCCGCGCATTAAAAGCACGTCTATATTATATGCATATAAAACATAAAATGTTAAAACGGCCGACATATGATACATATGAATACACTTAAATCGGCCGCCGGAAATTTTGCGATTTAAATAAAAAAATCCGAAATGCGATTTATCGCAGCGGCCGATTTTATCCGCCGCCGAATAAACTGCAAGCGCGGCCGCGGGGCGATTTTTTCAAAAATACAAAACCGACGTGAAAAACTTTCCGCGCCGGTTTCGCAATACCGATTGTTTTGCATATATTTTTTACACGCTTTTTTATTAGACGCGCTTAAAACGCAAACGCGTCCCCGTCATCAACGACCGTAAAATCGATGCCGGATTCCGATTTTATTTTTTTCAGTTCTTCATGACCGACTATGTAACCGACGTGCGTTACGAGCAGCTTGTCCGCGTTTATCTTGGAAAAAGTTTCAAGCACGGCCTGCCTGCTTTGGTGAGCGCATTCGATAAGCGTGAAAACGGTCCGCTCGGAAAACGCCCGCTCGGTCAGCGAAGCGTATCCGGGATCCAGATCGCCCGTAATCAGAGCGCGTTTCCCCTCGGCCTCGATAAAAAAAGAATGGCTGTCGGCCGTATGTCCGCTTTTACATGCGGTTACCGTAATATTTTCGTCCCGATACACCTCTCCGTCGCCGTAAACATAAAATTCCAGGCGATCGGAAAGCTGCGGCTCCGAAACGCCGGAGCTGAGTGATTTTGCGTAATCCGCAGCGGCAGCGCCGGGCAGAAAAAATTTAACCGCGCTGTCCTTGTAATACCAGTTGCAAAGCGAAACAAATCCGCCTATGCCGCATATATGATCCGCATGAGAATGAGTTATAAACACAGCTTTTACGTCGGAAAATCTGTATCCGCCGCGAGTCAGCAGATCCGCCAGCGGCGCGCCCGCGTCAAACACGTAAAGACCTCCGCCCGTCTCTATAAGATTACAGCTGCAAAATCGGTCCTTTTCCGGCACTCCGTGACTGGTGCCGAGCGTAACGAGCTTCATAAAAATTCCCTCCCGAATGTATTTTTACTATAATACGGCAAACGGTAAATTTTGTCAACATATCAACCTGTGCCGAACTTTCCCCGATCGGATTTTCACGGCGTTGACGGTCTGAAATCATTTCGCCGTCCCGGCTTTGCCCAAACGCTTTTAACCGGATAATACCGCTGTAATTATTTTTAAGCTTTGCGTCATAAAAAGCGGAAAAATCTGCCCGTATAAAATGCTTAAGCCGGCGTAATTATCCGCCGGCTTAAGCATAAAGAAGGATGAGAATGTATGAGAGCGATTTTATCTATTCGACCGTAAGAGTCACGTCCGAATAAACCGCGCTTGCGCACCAGCTCATGAGCGCGATTTCGGTAATCCTGGCGCTCGGAGCGGTCCAGGTATGCACCGCAGTCTCAGCTCCGTCGATATAGGTGCTGAACACGTTTCCGCGTCTTACCACCTTAAACTCTACACCCTCGTCTTTAAGTCTTGCAATCTGCTCGGACGAAAGCGCGGTCTCTCCGGAGGTCGAATACGATCTGCATGAAAACGCGTCGTCGTTTCCGTCGCGGCGTATAAGCGTCTCAAACTTACCATCTCTCGAGGTAGTAAAACGGAAACCTACGCCGGCATAATCGTCTTCATGATTGGAAACGTATTTGATTTTTGCCGTAACGGTAAAATCGTCCGCTAATACGTCCATAGCCAACGCCGGCCAGTTTTGGCCCTCTAGATTAAAGGCAACGGTCCTGCCTCCGTCGGTAAATTCGACGGGGAGCGACGAGGCGTCCTTCCAGCGGAAAGACGCAAGCACGAGATCCAGCGCCGTATCCTCGGTCACGCCGATAACTCGCTCCTCCGCTATAAATCCGTCCTTTACCGCAGATACGACCACGTAGCCGCCGGCAGGCACTCCCGCAATGCTGTAAGAGCCGTCCGAAGCAAGCGTAACCGAGCCGACGTCCGCGCCCGCAAGAGTTTTAACTGCAACTTCCGCGCCGGAAACGTCGCCGCCGCCCAGCACGGAAACTGTACCCGAAAGCGTGTGCGCAGCGTCCCCGTCCGCCTCGTCAGCGCTTAAATAGCTGTTCACCTTAAGATCGCTGTAAACGCCGTTCGCCCAGGTTTCGATATCGACGTTGCTTAAAGTCCCCTCGGCCAAACGATAGGTAAACGCGGCAACGCCGTCAACGTATATGTCAAGTCTGTCGCCGGCGCGCACCAAAGCCAATTTAACGCCGCCGTCAGTCAGCGCGGCGCACTGCTCGGGCGTTAAAGCATAACCGTGCCATACGTCCTGCATCTCCAGTCTGGCGCTTGTCACGACTCCGTTTTCCGCGGCCTCTACCTTGATATTGGGCCGATACGAGAAAGCGGAATTGTCCTCTTTGTTAAGCGCAAAGCCTATTCTCTGATCTGCTCCGGGAGCGTTAAACTTTATATTCGCCTCAACGACGAAATACTTGGAATCCGCAGGCACGGCCTTGACGGCGTTGCGAGCATATCCGCCGCCGAAAGAAACCGTGCCGTCGTTCTGACGGGAAATATCGAGATTATTGCCGCCGGCTATAAGGTCGAATTCAAGCGTATGATTTTCCAGCGCGTCGCCGGTAAGCTCCAAGGATTTATTGACCGTTATATAGCCTGCCTTAGCGATGCTTACCGCATACGTGCGCGAAACCGTAGTAACCGTATATTTGCCCTCGTCGTCGGTAACGGCCGTTTCGGTAACGTCTCCTCCGGTCAGCGTTACGGTAACGCCGCCGAGAGGTTGTGTTCTGCCGTTGCGTTTTCCGCTGACCACGCCCGAATATGTGAATTCCTCGGTTGCCGCCTCGGCAAAAGCGACCTCTATATTCATCGTCAGCTTATCGAGCGTCTCTATGACTAAGGTATTTCCGTCAAGCATACCGAATGCGTCCGTCCCGTTAATTTTTACGGACGACACGACATACCCGCTGTCGGGAGTAAATTCGATCGCCGCGCTGCCGCCGAGCAGCATATTGTCCCCGACGGCAGTCCATGAACCGCCATCAACCTCTCTTTCTCCGGTAAACTCGACTGCAAGAGCGGAATTTACCGCGTCGATGCCGCTTGCCGCATATACGCCCGTATAGGTTATGCCGCACCAAGAAGCAAGCCCGGCCGCCGACGGAGTCGAAACCTTGATATTATACGTTTTTACAAGCTCGTCGCCCGCGATACAATACAGCGTCGTACCCTTTCTTATAAGCATCAGCCGCAAGCCTTTATCGCTGTTTAACGCCGCTTTATTTGCCGCCGACAGCGGATCGTTGGTCCATCCGCCACCTCCATCGCCCGTCACCGAGAAGTTGCCCGACTCGTTGATGGTTACGCCATACTCGTTGCCGTTTTTGTCGTCGCGGTTAAAGGCCAGTCCGTATCTGAAACCGGAAGAAGTCAAATCCTTGCTGCTGACAAACGCGCTTATGACAAAATTCTGCTCGTCCTCAGCAATGTTTTTGAACAACGCCACGCCGTAAATTCCGTCAGGACCTTCGCTCAAAGATACCTCTCCGTCGTTTTGACGCGACAGATCCCATTTATCGGCGTTTACCGTGCCGACGAGAAGATCGTATTCAAGCGTATGGTTTTCAGACACGTCGCCCGCAAGCTCAACCGATTTGGCGACGGAAACGTAGCCGTCCTTTTCAATGCTTAACGAGTATGTCCGCGTGCGCAGCGTCAGCTCGAATGAGCCGTCGGCATTTGTCGTAACCTGCTCGTTTACACTGCCACCGATCATTTTAACCACAGCGCCGGACAGAGGCGTTACCTTGCCGTCCTTATGCCCGTTTACCACGCCAGAATATTTGTACTCGGTAGTATCCTCGCGCGAGAATACGGCGTCAATCTCGTAATAAGAGTATTTCAAACCGGTTAAAACAAGCTCGTTGTCATTGACGGCGCCGTACATATCCTGTCCGTTGACCGTAAGCGCGGACAAATACCAGTCAGTATCCGGAAGGAAAGAAATCACAGCGCTATCCCCCAGATACGACTTTCCGCTTACCGACCAGCTGCCGCCCTCAGGCTGTTTTTCGCCCGTAAACGCCACCTCGAGCGCGTCGTTTACAGCATCCAGTCCCGTATCGGAATAAACTCCCGTATACGTCATTCCGCTCCATGCGGCAAGACCGGGCGCGGAAGGCACGGAAGCGTCTATAGTATAGGTGCGCATAAGCTCGTCGCCCGCAATACAGTACAGCGTCGTACCCTTTCTTATAAAAGTAAGCTTAAGCCCGCCGTCGCTGTTTAAAGCGGATTTGTTTTCCTCGGACAGCGGATCTCTTGTCCATCCGCCGCCTCCATCGCCCGTCACCGAGAAGTTACCCGACTCGTTGATGGTTACGCCGTACTCGTTGCCGTTTTTGTCGTCGCGGTTAAAGGCCAGTCCGTACCGCGTATTGGGCGTCAAAACATTTTTGCTGCTGACAAAAGCGCTTATGACGAAATTCTGCTCGTCCTCAGCAATATTTTTGAATCTTACCCAGCCGTAGCCTTCCGCCGGACTTACGGTAACGATTCCGTCGTTCTGGCGCGACAGATCCCAATTAAGCCACCCCTCGACTTTCTCCAAAAGGTCGTACTCGAGAATCATGTCGTCGCCGGAAATATCCGAAACGAGTTCTATTTGCTTCTCAATCGCAACGTAGCCGTCCATTTCGACGCTTACGTAGTACGATTTTGCGGGAGCGCTGAATTCAAACGCGCCGTCGGCGTCTGCGACAACCGTCTGCCGTCCGTTGACGTCGGAAAGAGTGATCACCGCGCCCTCTCCGTTTACGGTTTTACCGTTACGATGAAGCTTTACGGTACCAGAATAAGAATAGCTTTCGGAAGAAACGTGCTTTTCTTTAAAGGCAACCTCGACATTAAGCTCGATATAGCCGATAGAATCGAAGACAAGCTCGTTGGCCATGACCTTGTAGGTCATGTCTGCGCCGTTGATCTTAACAAACGAAAGCTCGTAGCCCTCATCGGGGACAAATGAGATTACAGCTGGATCGCCCAGGCTCTTTACGCCGTCCACAGTCCATGTGCCTGTCTCTTATACACATCTGACGCTGCCGACGACT
>USBU01000109.1 GCA_900553005.1 uncultured Eubacteriales bacterium
GCATTATACTCGTCGGGCTCGGCCGCAAGGACGCAAAGCGGCTCTGCAAGCGCTCCGTCCGAAAGACCGCCGCCGGCGCCCAACGCAATAAAGCCCGCGTATTTTAAGCCGGAAGAGAGCGCGCCCGTAAGGTTTAGAACCGTGTTATGCGCAGAAACCACGCGGCCGCCGGAAAGCACCGTAAATCTGTTGACCGCTTTAAACGTTTGAACGACATTTTTTTCTGATAACATTATTATCCCCCTATCCGCCGACTGCCGTCAGCGTAATATCCGCAAAAAGCATTACGGAATCTCCTCCTCCCGTACCGAATTCCGCTTTTTTCATCAGGCTTCTTTCGGCGGTGCGCACGATAAGCATCGGCATAGACGAATTTTTCACGAAGCCAACGCCCGTCGCTCTTTCCGCAAGGGGAATTTTTACGGACGCGGATAATCCGCCGGAAGAGCTAATGTAATTGTAAAAAATTTCTCCCGCCGAAACGCGCGCCGCCACAAAGCCGTCCTTACAGCGCGCAACCGCCGCGCATTCCGTATCCGGCGCCACAAACACGCCGCCCAGCCGATTAAGCGCCTTGTCTGTAAATACGGCGAAGCAATTTCCAGTCACGTCGACGTAAACCGCGGTAAAACCGTCTTCGGCGGCGCAGATATCGGCGCGGCGGCCCGTCCCTATATAAATCCGATCGGACAGCGAGAAATTCTGTTCGGTAAACGTCCGCGCGTAAATGTTGTCGTCCTCGGACGAAATCAGCGCCCAAACCTCACCGCATTTATCCGCAGAAGCGTCTCCGCCCGGCCTTGCCACAAACGCGTCCTGTCCGGAAACAAGCACCTGACACGACATAAGCGTACAGTCCGCGCCGTCCGCCGTCACCGAAATCGCGGCCGTACCGTCGACAGCCGCCGCGCACATTACAAACAGATCGCGCGTTTCGTCCTTTTCCGCAGACAGATCGCAGCCGCCTGCCGGCAAGCCGTTTATTTTTACCGAAAAAACGGAGCTTATCTCAGAATCTGCGCGCACGGACGCTCTGACAAAGATTGTCGCATAACCGCCCGCCCTTATATCCGTCACAGAATAATCGCCGTTTTTCATATCAAAAACAGGTCTCGTCGTATAATCCGAGCACATCGTCCGCTTCGCCGTATAACTGCCGCTAAGACGGCTTTCAAGCTCCTCGACTTTTATGTACGCAAGTTTTCCGTAATCCATAATTCTCCTTATTCAGCCGCCGGACTTTGTCACGACAAGCGACGGCCGGGACAGCTCTGCAAAACTGTGCGAAGTCTCTATATCGAAGCCTATTCTTCTGCCGGCAAAAGCTACGCGCTTGCACTGCACGTCCGCCCCGCCCGTAAAATCTACCGTTTTTGTCTCCGTATCGGATCTCAGAGTCACCGAAATCGGATACACGGTGTTCAGCCAGATTTCACGCACGCGCTTTTTTCTAAGCTCCCCAAGGTCCGTCTTGGGCACGCGCCACTTTTTCTTTAGAGGCACGCCGAACAGCGCGCCGCATTTTTCCACCCGTCCGGCGCGGCCCGAGCCCGTAATGGCTATAACTCCGCCGTCGTCCGGACGGCAGAAATTACATATGTCCAGACCGCGCGAGAGCGAATAGCTGCCGCTGCTTAAATCAAGCACCAGCATCGCGTTGTTGACGTAGCTGCCCGTTTCACAGCCTATTTTTCCGTCAGTCTCCTCTCTTACGAAAGCCAGATAGTATTTACCGTCGGCATAATAGGCGCACGAGCGCTCTCCGTTTTTGAACAATCCGTCCAGGTTTTTAAGCATTTTGACTGTGGAAACTCCGTCGAAAGCATACAGCCCGTCCTCGGCCAAAAACAAAACGGTATCGCCGCAAAGAGCGACGGAGCCTGGATAAATCCTTCCGCTGGATACGAACAAATTGCTTACGGAAAATTCCGTCTGCGCGCCGAACGCCGTAATACGCGAAATACCGTAATCGCGGAAGACATATACGTATCCGCCGTAGCTGAGCACGCGGTTCAGCGCGCCGCGTTCGTCTATAAGCTGTATAAAGCCGCCGCCGGCAAGCGAAGCGTCCCAATTGGTCGGATCCAGATCGTCCGAAAACCAGACGGCGTTTTTCTCCCCGTCAACGGTCACGAAAAGGCGCTCGTAATGCAATGCCATAGACGTAATGTTTGGCGCATTTTCCACGCGATAAGGAGCATTGACTCCGTCCCACACGTACATTCCGTCGCTTTTTGAGGTAATAAGTAGCACGTCGTCGCCGTAAAGCCGATAATTTATAAACGACGGTGCGGAAGTAAAAATTACGTCAAGCGAAGCGGGCTGATCCGTACCGTCCGCACGGCAGGAGAAAAGCTCTCCCGACTCGGAAACCGCTACAAGCCGATCATCGCGGCCTTCGCTGTCCGGATCGTACCGCTTATACAAAAACACCGCCGCAAGAGCAATTTCGCCGAAACGCGAATATTCCGACAGCCCGTAACCGGTTTTAAGCGCGCCGTCCGAAAACTCAAAATTATAGCAATCCTTTGCGCGCGTCGGCGAGGATACGCTTTCATCCGAAAAAAAGTCGGCTCCGCCCGAAAAATCAGCGACGACCACGCGCGATTTTTTTACGGCGGCGGTCCTGATATATCTGTCAGCCATCACAGCCACCTTCTTTTGGGCACGCGCTTTTCGCTTTTTTTAAGCGCGGCGATCCCCAGCGCGTCCTTAAAACGTTTATCCCAAAGCACCGCCTCGTCCGTCATCCCCGAAATAATACAGTATTCGCAAGCCGCGCCGTATGCAAGCACTCTGGCCGGAACGCGCTCCGAATACGGAGAGTCGTCCTCAATGTCAAGCGTACCGGGCGCATAGCTGTATTCAATCGTATATTTGCCGGGCGCGGCAAGCGTTATTCTGTCGAAATAGCTTTTATACGAAACCGACGAGCCGTCCTCCGCGCGCACGGCGTATATATCGATAACGGGCTTACTTAAAGCCCCAAGACTGATTTCTCCGCCGACGGAAATTACTTCCTCCTCAGTCTTAAGCGGAAGATAATCGCAGGCCGCCTCGTTCAGCACAAGATTAAGACAGCGCGTAAGCCTGTCGATTTCACCGGCCGCGGCGGCCGGATATTCGCCATCGCCCTCCAAGGCCTCGCACACCTCAGCAAGCTGCAGGAACATGGCCGCATAATACACGGCAGTCTTTAATTTCATAACGTTACCTCCTTTATAAATCCGAAACGCCCGCCGCCCGGATCCGCCGAACGGCGGGACGCTTCGATTACAACCGCGATAATGCCCTTTCGGCCCCGAGCGCGGCGTTTTTTACCGCTTTTTCAATATTCTCACGCTCGATACGCGCGTTTTCTTCTTCCATTTCTTTCAAAAGTTTTTCCGCTCTTTCCGAGCGTGTACTTCTTATAAACGTCAATGTACGCCCGTCCAGCTTTGGATACGGAACGGCGGCGACAAAGCTTCCGCCGACCTGACCTCGGCAATGCACCTCGTACCGACGACGCTTGTACGAATAGAAAACGAAATAATCGGAATCTATCTCCCTCAGCCTGGCGGCAATATCGAACAGATCGTTTTCCACCACGCAGCCCAAGCCTATCAGGTTATCACGCCTCGTCATTTCCGTCGGAAGCCTGAGGTGAAGTAAGCCCCGTCAGCTTGGCCTGTCCGTTGGGACGCGCGCACACGAGGTCGCAATATTTGACAAGCGTGGCAGTGTAAGTGGGCTTACCCTGAGTCTGCCGCAGAATCTTTCCGTTTTCGTTTTCAAGATATCTCCAGTCGCAAAGCTGATGAAGCTTAAACGCCGTGGTATCAAGCAAATACATCGTTCCGTCCTCGATAAAACGGTCGTAAACAAGCGGTATTCCGTTGTACGAAAGCGCCTTGTATCCGCCGCTGAGCTCCATGACGTCCACGTTGCGTTTAAACTGCTTCATATATTCCTGATAAGCGTATTTTACGTCCGCCGAAACGGCTATGTAATCCACGATCGAATTGGCGTTGTATTCCAGTCTGTCGATAGCCTTCTGGATCACCACCTCGTCAATCGCGCCGTCCACAGCCTTAGTATAAGGCGACAAAAAGGGATAAGAGCTTCTCGTAAGTCCGTACAGCGGCTTGGCGCTGTCGAACAGCGCGCCCAGTCCCGTAATTTCCTTGTCCTTGCTGCCCTGAACATACATTATGCTGCCGGCGCTTATCGCAGTGGACGGAGAAGAAGCGAAAGTCACGGTCTTTTTGTCGCGGTCAACGTATGATATACGCAAGCCGCTTGCGGAAAGCGCTCCTGCCGAAGTATATACGTCGACAACCATGCCCTCTATAAGATTGCGCGCGTCGGACACCGGGTAGCTGCCCGACGCAAGAGCGTTTATCGTGCAAAGCTGGCCGCTTCCGTCGCCGAAAAGCATTCTTCCGAGATTGAATTTTGACGCGGAAAGCAGGCTTTCCAGCTCGCTGTTCAACAGATCCGTAAACGCGCCGCGGCCGTCCGCGCTTGCCCTTATCGCCTTGTCGGAAATTTCTATCTGCCCGTACAGATTTTTAAGCGTGGTAGTAAACTGTATATAATTGCTTCCATACGCGCCGGGCAGATTTCCGGCCTCGTCGCCCGCGCCCACGCCGCCGTTGATACCCACGCGCGCGGCCGTGCGGACCTCTTTTCCCCAAACGTCCACCGCCGTCTGCTCGATCTTACTCAAAAGCGGATTCGCTTTAGTGTTCAACAATTCTGTTACCGCGCCGAGATATACCGTCTTCAGTGCGTTTTCCGCATTAGTCAATGTTACCATGTTCAATTCCTCCGTTTATCCTTTAATTAAAATTTCGGCCAGTTTTTTAGCCTCGGCCAGGCTTTTGGGCTTTGCCGCAGGCGTAAGCGGCGAGCTGCCGACCGTCCCCGACAGCACGCTGACCGCACCGCTGCCGGCAATGCTTTTAAGATAGTCCGCTATAATCATATTTTTAAGCCGTTCGCTCTTGACGGCATAGCCCTCCAGAAACGCATCGTCCTCAACTACCGACGCGTAGTCGGGCGCGGCGGACAATCGTGCGTTTTCCCTTTCAAGCGCGGCAAGGCTTTCCTCAAGC
>USBU01000110.1 GCA_900553005.1 uncultured Eubacteriales bacterium
ATCTACACCTATTAAGTCGTCGGCAGCGTCAGATGTGTATAAGAGACAGGCTTAATACTATATTTTAACGGCTCATAAAAAAATATCCGGCAAATAACGGCGTATTTTATGCCGAGCTTTGTCGGAACAGGTCGGTTTGTTTTTTTTCTGTCGCGTCGGTAAAACCGGCGTGCGACGGTATGGGAGCGGCTAATATAGTTATAAGGCGCAAAATCCGCATACTTAAACCGAAAAAATGTTTTTCGCGCGTTCTAGGGGCATTTTCGCGCGTTAAAAGGCTATATGCAAATAAATAACCTCTCATAAAGGGGCAAAACGCTTTCCTTTTTTGCTGAAAAGTGCTATAATCACAGTAAGTAAATTTATGTCACCGGCTTATAAGGAGAGTATTATGTCGAATAAGGTGGATAACGCTTACGATTCGAGTGAGATTCAGGTTCTCGAAGGGTTGGATCCCGTGCGCAAAAGACCCGGTATGTATATCGGTTCTACCGACGAAAGGGGCTTGCATCATCTGATTGTCGAGATCGTTGACAACAGCGTCGACGAGTCGCTGGCCGGCTTTTGCGATACGATTACCGTCGAAATCACCCGCGAGGGTGCCGTGTCCGTCACGGACAACGGCCGCGGTATTCCTATAGATATCCATCCAAAGGAAGGCGTTTCCGCCGTTCAGGTCGTGCTTACAAAGCTGCATGCCGGCGGAAAGTTCGGCGGAGGAGGCTATAAGGTTTCCGGCGGACTGCACGGCGTAGGTCTTTCCGTAGTAAACGCGCTTTCCGAGTGGCTGGAGGTGGAGGTTTATAAAAACGGCAAGATTTACCGTCAGAAATATATGCGCGGCGTGCCCATGCGCGAACTTAAGGAGGTCGGCGAAACGGACGTTACGGGCACAAAGGTCACATTTTATCCCGATTCCGAGATCTTCGAGACCGTGGATTTTTCCTACGAGACCGTGCGCACGAGGTTAAGAGAGGTCGCTTATCTTAACAAGGGTCTTAAAATAAATCTGATAGATAATCGTCCCGACCGCGAAAAAAACGAAACCTTTTATTACGAGGGCGGCATATTGGATTTCGTGGATTATCTCAATCGCGCCAAGGATACGCTTTTTCCCGCGTCGCTGTATATAGAAAAGGAGTTTAAAAACGCCGGCGTGGAAATAGCCATGCAGTACAACGACAGCTATAACGAGGTACTGTATTCTTATGCTAACAATATAAATACCGAGGAGGGTGGCACTCATCTTGTCGGCTTTAAAAACGCTCTTACGCGCGTGCTTAACGATTACGCTCATTCCGAAAAACTGGTCAAGGACGATTTTAAACTGACGGGAGAGGACGTAAGAGAGGGACTTACCGCCATAATTTCCGTCAAGCTTGAGGAGCCTCAGTTCGAGGGGCAGACTAAAACCAAGTTGGGCAATTCCGAAATGCGCGGGCTTGTGGAAAAGGCTCTTACGGAAGGTTTGGGCACTTATCTGGAGGAGAATCCCAAGGAAGCGCGCGATCTTATAATGAAGACCGTCACCGCGCAAAAGGCGCGCGACGCGGCGCGCGCCGCCAGGGAATCCACCCGCCGCAAGGGCGTTTTGGAATCGACGACTCTACCAGGTAAGCTTGCAGACTGTACGGATAAGGACGCCAGCCACTGTGAAATTTATCTTGTCGAGGGCGACAGCGCGGGCGGTACGGCCAAACAGGGGCGCGACCGCAGATTTCAGGCCATTCTGCCGCTGAGGGGAAAAATTCTCAACGTGGAAAAGGCGCGACTGACCAAGATTATGGAAAACGCCGAAATCAGAGCAATGATAACGGCGTTCGGCTGCGGCATAGACGACGAATTCGACGAAAGCAAGCTGCGCTACGATAAAATAATCTGTATGACCGACGCGGACGTGGACGGCTCGCATATCAGAATACTGATGCTCACGTTTTTTTTCCGGTTTATGCGGCCGCTTATCGAGCGCGGACACGTTTATATCGCTCAGCCCCCGCTCTATAAGCTGACTAAGGGCAAAACGGTTGAATACTGCTATTCGGACGAGGAGCTGCGCGTCGCAAGCGAAAGATTGGTCAAGCCGGAGGTGCAGCGTTATAAGGGACTGGGAGAGATGAACGCCAGTCAGCTTTGGGAGACGACCATGGATCCGGAAAGGCGCGTGCTTTTGCAGGCTACGATGAAGGACGCAGTGGAGGCTGACAGGACTTTTTCCATACTGATGGGAGAGCAGCCGGAGCTTAGGCGTCAGTTTATCGAGGAAAACGCCACGCTCGTCAAAGAGCTGGATATTTAACGGGGTGACAGAATATGGCGGATAAAAACGACAACATAAAGGAAAAAATACAAAATTCCAAGATAGTTCAGGTCGAGGTGAACGACGAAATTAAAAAATCGTTCATTGCCTACGCTATGGCGGTCAACGTATCCCGCGCCATTCCCGACGCGCGCGACGGACTTAAGCCCGTTCAGCGCCGCATTCTGTATTCGATGGGAGAGCTTAATCTGTATTCTGATAAGCCGCACAGGAAATGCGCGCGTATCGTCGGCGACTGTCTTGGCAAATATCATCCGCACGGAGACAGCTCGGTTTACGGCGCGCTTGTAAGACTTGCGCAGGATTTTTCGATACGCTGCCCTCTGGTTGACGGCCATGGCAATTTCGGCTCCGTGGACGGCGATCCTCCGGCAGCCATGCGTTATACCGAGGCGCGTCTGAGCAAGATCGCGGCTGAAATGCTGCGCGACCTGGACAAAGAGACCGTCGATTGGTATCCCAACTTTGACGACACGCTCATGCAGCCCACCGTTCTTCCAAGCCGCTTTCCAAATCTTTTGGTCAACGGCTCCGACGGCATTGCGGTAGGCATGGCGACAAACATTCCTCCGCATAATCTCGGAGAAGTGATTTCCGCAGTGGATGCGCTTATAGACAATCCGGAGATTTCGGTAGACGAGCTTATGGAATACGTGCCGGCGCCTGATTTTCCGACCGGCGGCCTTATAATGGGCAGGTCTCGCATTAAACAGGCATATCGCACCGGCCGCGGCGGAATCGTTGTACGCGCGAAAACGGAAATAGAAGAGGGTGCGGGCGGCAAACATCATATTATAATTACCGAGCTTCCTTATCAGGTCAATAAAGCGGAGCTTGTCAAAAGTATAGCGGAGCTTGTAAAGGATAAGCGCGTCGAGGGTATTTCGGACGTGCACGAGGAATCGGACCGCGAGGGTATGCGCATTGTGGTGGACGTAAAACGCGACGCTCAGCCGCAGGTTGTGCTGAATATGCTGTTTAAGCATACCGATTTGCAGACGTCCGGCGGAATAATTTTCCTTGCTCTTGTAAACGGAGAGCCTAAGATTCTAAATCTTAAGGAAATGCTTTTCCATTATCTCGAGCATCAGAAGGACGTTATTACCCGCCGCACGAGGTTTGATCTCGCGCGCGCCGAGGAGCGCGAGCATATTCTGAATGGTCTTGTCATAGCGCTGGCGAATATCGACCGCGTAATCGAGCTTATCAAAAAAAGTAAGGACAAGTACGAGGCGGCGGCGAATCTTATCGGGGAGTTTCTGTTGTCCGACAAACAGGCGGGCGCGATACTCGAGATGCGTTTGCAGCGGCTGACCAGTCTGGAGGTGGAGTCTATAAGAAACGAGCTTAAAGAGATCGAGACGCGCATTGCCGACTTTAAGGATATTCTCGCAAGACCGGAGCGCATTACCGCTATCGTAAAGACGGAGCTGAACGAAATCAAGGATAAATACGATACCCCCAGACGCAGCGAGCTTTGCATCGACTACGACGAAATAGACGTGGGCGACCTTATCGACCGCGAGGACGTAGTGATATCCATGACTCACTCGGGATACGTTAAGCGTCTGCCTGTTGCCGAATACAAGGCGCAGCACCGCGGCGGGACCGGTATTACCGCTCATAAGCCCAAGGAAGAGGATTTCGTGGAAAACATGTTTGTCACGTGCACCCACGATAATCTGCTGTTCTTTACGAATTTCGGCAGAGTATATTCCATTAAGGCTTACGAGGTGCCTGAGGCGGAGCGCACGGCGCGCGGCCGCGCTATCGTAAATCTTTTGCAGCTTCAGTCGGATGAAAAGGTAAACGCAGTTATTCCTGTCAAGGAGGACAGCGATCACGGCGGCTATCTTATGATGGCGACAAAGGGCGGACTTGTAAAGCGCACTGCGTTCTCGGAGTTCGAATCTATAAGAAAGGTAGGTAAAATCGCAATTTCGTTAAACGAGGGGGACGAGCTTATTTCCGTTCAGATTCTCGAAAACGACGACGAAATATTGCTTGCGTCCTCGTCCGGAAAGTGCATACGATTCTCGGCGGCATCCGTCCGTCCCACGGGAAGAAGCTCTATGGGCGTGCGCTCCATGTACCTTGCGGACGGCGACCGCGTAGTGGATATGGCGGTAATAAGAAAGGGCAGCGGCGAGGAGGTGCTTACTGTTTCCAGGTTCGGTTACGGCAAGCGCAGCAGTATAGAAGAATACAGAAAGCAGTCTCGTGCGGGTAAAGGTACGCTTGCGGGTAAATTCAACGAAACCACGGGCGAGCTTGTCAACTTAAAGCTCATCAACCCAGAAGACGACATTATGCTGATAGCCGACAACGGAATAATTATCCGTATCAAGGCCGAGGAAATCAATAAAATTTCCAGAAACACAAAGGGTGTCAGAATAATGCGCATGAAGGGAGAGGGCAGCGTCGTGTGCGTAGCCGTTGCTCCCCCCGAGCCGGACGAGCCGGAGGCTGCCGCCGAAGCTGCCGACACGAGTCAGACCGCGGAAGAATAGCCGTGACTAAATCGGCAAGAAACAAAACGCTGATATTGACGGAGGATGAAACGCAGACGTATTTCGAGCGCTGCGTTTCTTCGGCGTATATCGCAAAAACGGGAGACGTTTCCGATAAAACGGTGTGCGGCGACGCGTTTGAAGCGGCAGCGTCTATGCCGGAAGGCTTTGTCGACCTTATGATAGTCGATCCGCCGTATAATATGAATAAGCAGTTTGCCCTGTCTCTTATACACATCTCCGAGCCCACGAGACGGAGCTACATCTCGT
>USBU01000111.1 GCA_900553005.1 uncultured Eubacteriales bacterium
GAGATGTAGCTCCGTCTCGTGGGCTCGGAGATGTGTATAAGAGACAGGATAAAAGCGTTTCGTTAAATTTGCTTTAACGGATAAAATTGCCGAAAAAATATGTAAAATCGATTTAACGGTCTTATGAAAATTAATTACTTCAATAAAACATGACCGCATATTTCAGGTTTGCTGATGTCCGTTTTTACGCAGTTTATCGACACGATTCGCATGACAAACGCGCGTAAAAAAAATACTAATGCATACAATATTGAAAGAAGAGGAAATTATGTTTGAAATCAGATTGACTGTGAGCGCCGCCAACGCCGGATGGACGGCCGGCGATGCCGAACTTAAACAGCAAATAGAGAAGGTCGGCGGACGCGTCGAAATTTCCGACGTATTCGGCAGACACGCAATCGGAATTACATGCGGTCTTAGGGAAAAGGCGCAGGTTGTAAAGCTGATTAAAGAATTTTTAGGTGAAATATATTGCCTTGATCTTAAACGGAAATATCTGTTGGATCGACTGCATTTGCCCATGCTGCAAAATCTTTCAAAGGAGATTCTTATACGCACGCTTATAGCCTTCGACAGGGAACGGGACGCGGAACTTGTGTCCGAAAGCGTAAGGCTTGAAAGCGAGTTTTCGATAGACGGCTTTTATTATTTCAGGCTTAAGGAGCTTAACGAGCGTTGGTCGGAGATAGCAAAGCTTACTGAGGACAACGTTGCTCTTTTATATGATGAAAGCGCTCTTAATCTGCTGCTTAAATTTTTGCTCAGCGCCGTTGCTCCTAAATCGGAAACCGTCCGAATACTTGAAAAAAACGGGCGTTATATAATGAAGGTTAGCGACGCTCCGCTTGTAGGCAAGTCGTTGTCGTCCGGAGAGCTTATGCTGGAGCTTATCGATATAGCACCTATGGAAATAGTTTTTGAAAATAAAATAACAGACGGAAAACTGCTTTTGCGGCTGAGCAACATTTTCGACGTAAAAGATGCAAATAATACATTATCTTTCGGTGAAATTCGTTAGTTGTCGGGTAAAATCAGTTGATTTATTTATCCGATTGTGCTATCATTAAAAAAGATTAACTGTAAGGAGACAAATAAATGAAAGGTTTAGTTCTTATGGGCGCGATGCAGCCTACTCAGATTATTATGATAGTAGTTGTAGTGCTGTTGGTTGTCGCTCTCATAGTATTGCCTATGTTCACAAACAAAAAGAGACAGAAAGCCATTCAGGAGCTGCATAATTCCATAGCCGTCGGCGATACCGTTAAGACAGTCGGCGGTATTGTCGGTAAGATCGTCGCTATAAACGATATCAACGCCGTAGATAAGGAATTTGTGCTTGAGACGGGGTTGGAGGGTAGCAAAACCACTATGGTATTTGATTTTAACGCGATTTATCAGGTGATGTCCAAAGCTGCTAAGCCGGCCGAGGCGGTAAAGACAGAAAATGCCGAAGAGACTGCCGCGGTAGAGGTTTCCGCCGACGAGGAAAAGAATAAGGAAGAAAATAAATAAGCGACTGCGTTTTACATTACAGGTTCTGAAAGTAAAATCCTTCTCATATAATTACAGTGTAATTGTGAGGAGGATTTTTTCTTTATGCGGACAAACGACGGTGTTGTAGAGAAGAAAAGCTACGTTTTCGAAATGCTGAAAGCTTTGATTGTCGCGCTTATTATTACGCTGGTGCTGGTATTGGCCGCGGCGCTGATAATCAAATTGTTCAATTTGCCGACTGAAAGCATAAGCATAGTCAATCAAGTCATAAAAGGCGTTTCGATATTCGTTTCGGCGCTCATATGTCTTAGGCTTAAAAACTGCGGATTTATACGCGGAATAATTTTGGGTATTCTTTACATTGCGCTTTCTTACGTCGTGTTTTCATTATTCAATGGAGAGTTTTTATTCGGAATAAATCTGTTAAACGACGTTGCTCTCGGCGCGGTGACGGGGCTTATAAGCGGAATTATTGCCGTTAATTTAAGAAAATGACTGCTTTCATGTTTTGCCGCCGAAAACAGTTGCCAAAATTCGTGTTATATAGTATAATATCAGCATAAAATCCGGAGGCATAAAAGATATTATGAAACACGTTAAAGTTGTCGCTAAATCAACGATTTGCAGAGATAAGCATACCGGCTGCGGCGAATGTCAGTCCAGCTGTCAGTCCGCTTGCAAGACCAGCTGCACTGTTGGAAATCAGTCCTGCGAGCAGAAAATCAACAGAATCGAAAAAGAAGACGTCAGATAATAAATGGTTCATGCGTTTGACTGCTTAGGTCACAGTTTTTTACTCGATGTCGAAAGCGGTTCGGTATTCATCGTTGATTCGCTGATTAAGGCGTTAATAGAAAATCACAATTCTCCCGTTGATTTATCAAAGGGGGAATTTTCCCGTTATTCCGCAACCGAAATAGCCGAAGCCAAAGACGAAATTCAGGCGCTCATTGACGAGGGCGTGCTTTTTACGTCGGAGCCGGAGCATAAAAAGCCGGTATATAACGGCGTGATTAAGGCTATGTGTCTCAATATTTCGCATATGTGCAATCTCAGATGCGAATACTGCTTTGCGGACGGCGGTTCTTACAGCGGCGCCATGACAAACATGAGCTTTGAGGTGGCAAAAAGCGCCGTTGATTTTTTGGTGGCAAAAAGCGGCGCCCGCAGGAATTTGGAAATAGATTTTTTCGGAGGCGAGCCGCTGCTTAATCTTGACGTTGTAAAACGCACCGTGGAATATGCGCGCGGCCTTGAAAAGGATAAAAATAAAAATTTCCGCTTTACGATAACAACAAACGCCATGTTGCTGGACGATGAAACCACGGACTTTTTTAACCGTGAAATGTATAATGTCGTCGTCAGTATAGACGGCCGTAAAAATGTGCATAATTCGGTAAGAAAGACGGCTTTGGGCGAGGATTCTTTCGATACCGCAATGAAAAACGCTTTGCGCTTTAAGGAGAGGCGGACAGGACAGTATTATATTCGCGGCACATATACGGCGCTTAATAAGGATTTTTCCAAAGACGTGCTGTTTTTAAACGATTGCGGTTTTGATCAGATTTCCATAGAGCCGGTCGTATTGCCTGAAACGCACAGATTGGCGCTTAAAAAGAGCGATATACCGCAGCTTATCGATGAATACGATAAGCTTGTCAAGGAGTATTACGAGCGCAGAAAGACGGATAAGTGGTTTAATTTCTTTCATTTTATGATCGATATTTATCACGGACCGTGCGAAACCAAGAGATTGGTCGGCTGCGGCGCAGGAAACGAATACGTGGCGGTTGCTCCTAACGGGGATATTTATCCGTGTCACCAATTTGACGGCGACTCTTCGTACAGACTGGGCAATGTACTTGAGGGAAGCTTTGATACGAAAATTCCTGAACAATTTGCGGTAAACAACCTTTTGACAAAGGAAGATTGCCGCGGCTGCTGGGCTAAATATTACTGCAGCGGAGGATGCGCGGCTAACGCCATTCATTACTGCGGCGATATTAACAAGCCGTATAAAATGACTTGCGAACTTATGCGCAAGAGGATCGAATGCGCTATTGCCGTCAATTCTTTGGAAAAATCAAAATAAATGCGCAGGCTGATATAAAAATCAACCGTATTTAATTGACTAATCATGCTTAAATATTATATAATGAAGCTATTGCAAGTTGGAGGCTGTTAGATGAAGAGAAAATCGTCAATAATCAAACTTACGTTAATTGGCGTTGTTTTGGTAATAGGGATTGTTCTTTCGGTATGCTCGTTCAGCCTGCCGTTTTCATATTACAATTACAATTCTTTCGCAAGCTCGATTAAGCTCGGCCTTGATTTGAAAGGCGGCGTTTACGCCGTATATGACACCGAAAGCGCAGGCGTTGATAATTTTGAAAGCAAGCTGGAGGGCACTCAGAAGAGATTGCAGGATTTGTTGGTTTCAAAGGGCTATACCGAGGCGCTTGTAACTATCGAAAATAAGACGAGACTGAGAGTGGAGGTTCCCGACGTGGACAACCCCTCCGCGATTTTCGAACTTATCGGCAAGCCGGCAGAGCTCGAGTTTGTGCTTGATGAAACTAACGAGGTTGTTATAACCGGCGATCACGTAAAAAGCGCGGAAGGCTATTATGATTCGCAGCAAGCGGCTCCTGTCGTGTCGCTGGAGCTTACCGACGAGGGCGGAAAGAGATTCGGAGAAATAACTGCGGCCAACGTCAATAAAAGTATGTCCATTTATATTGTAACCGACGGAGTAAGGGACGAGACTCCTATTTCGACCGCCAATATTCAGGAGGCCATTACCGGCGGACGCGCTCAGATTACTATGTCGGGGCAGGATACGCAGGCAGCCGTTGATCTTGCTTCTCAGATAATGAGCGGGACGTTTGACGTAAAGCTTTCGCTTAAGGAAAGCTCAACGATTTCTCCTACGCTGGGCGAGCAGGCTCTGTTTTTGGGAATTATCGCCGGCGCAGTCGGACTGCTGCTGGTCATTGCATTTCTTATTTGGAGATACAGACTGTTCGGAGTTGTCGCAACCATTGCGCTTTTGATTTACGCAGTGCTTATGCTGTTTTTCCTTTCGGTATTTCCGTGGGTACAGCTCACTTTGCCGGGCATAGCGGGTATTATCTTAAGCTTGGGTATGGCCGTGGACGGTAATATTATTATTTACGAGCGCATAAGAGACGAGTACCGTGACGGAAAATCGATACTTGCGTCGCTGCACGCCGGATTTAAAAAAGCTACGGTCGCTATTTTCGACAGTAATATTACTACCATTATTGCGGCGATAATTTTGATAATATTCGGTTCAGGTTCGATTACAGGCTTCGGTATTACGCTTCTTATAGGTATAATACTGTCTATGTTTACTTCTCTCGTTGTGACGCGCGGCTTGTGCAAATACTTTACTAATATCAATAACGCGAATGAAAAGCTGTACGGCTTGAAGCGCGGTAAAAATTACGTACCCGGTCAATTTGAAGAAGAGGAAGAGGTTACGGCAGAAGAGGTCGAAACTACTACTGCGGCGCCCGCCGGCGAAACGGAAGGAGCTCAGGCTGTCTCTTATACACATC
>USBU01000112.1 GCA_900553005.1 uncultured Eubacteriales bacterium
TAGAATTATTCAAACCCGCGCCATAGACCGGATCAATATTAGGCTTAATGACTCCGGAGAACATATACGACTTGGCATAAGCGTTTTTAAAGAATATATATCTTCCGCCGGGATTTGAAATCCTTTGTCCCGTGTAATTGGACTTTAACGTAAGCGAACCGTCATCCTCTTTGATCTCCTTCCACTCGGTGGATTTTGAGTACCCGAACACGCTGTCCCCCAAAACCGCGTCGTCGGCGTCGTTCTCGGCAAAGCCGCCGGGGCCGAATATAAAATACTTGGCTATTTTAGAGCCGTCGGAAAGAGCGGGATAGATGTTTTTCTTTTTACCGTACAGTCCGCCGGAAAGCTTGTGAGTATAGCAGAACGTAAGACGCACGTTTTCCGGTTTTTCCTCAAGACCTATTTCAGACCACGGGAAAAAGCATTCAAGAGTCATGCCTTCGCTCCTGTTTGTGTTTACGCCCTCGCCCTGAACCGTAACGAAAGAACTGTGCACGTAAGAGCCTGTCAGAAACGGGGTATTGCCGCAGTCGAAAAACGCGGAAATACGGTTTTTAAGCTCAAAATCATCCATTGCGGCTATATAAAGCCTGATTCCCGTATTATCCTCGCCGGCGTAAGGCAGGTTATAAGTGATTCGTCTGTCCTTTGAAACAGCCGCAACGTATATACCCTTATCGCTGAACGAAGTGGCAACCCTGATGCTTACGTCGGGAACGGTATGCTCCATCCACTCAAGATTCTGCCATCTGCTTTCGGTAAGCCGGCCGTCGATCACGGTATCGGCGTCGCATTCGGCCTTTAGCGTATTGATTTCAGACGGATAATCGTAGTCGTCTCCCGGATCATTATTGCCGGAGCACGCTGCTAATACAGTAAAGGAAAGCAGCGCAACCATAAATATCAAGAGAATTTTCTTTTTCATAATTTACGCCTCCTTTTTGCTTAAGACGACGATATCTGAAACGCGTATTTCGTCGCCGCCCTCGCCCGTGTCGTCAAGCTTCCGTGAAATCGTCAGCTTGATTTCGGTAACCTTGATCGGCTCGAATTCCGCCAGACAGGAGCCGCCCGGCCGCATAAACATATCGTCCTCGCTGTAATAATCGCTGTTAAACGCAAGATTTTTTATAATCGCCGTATCCTTGCCGTCAATCTTTTCAGCCAGCGTAAATTCGATTTTATCGATCATTGAAAAAGCGTAAATATACTCGAAGCTGTTGTATATCATTATTGCGCGGATTTCCCTGGGAGAAGAAAACTCCAAGGTGATTTCCGTTTCCTTTTCCGCAACCATCTCCATATGAGCGGAATAGGTATGGTTGGCAAATATACCGTCGTTTAAATATCTGACGGTATCCTCGCGAGCAGAAGTCGCGGACACATCAGCCTCGGGAGCAATATTGTCATAGCCGCTGACCGACGTCATCAAAGGCTGCAGCGACCACGTAGCGCCGTTTGTGTAAAGTGCGTCAAACGTTCCGCTTTCCGTCTCGATACCGTAATCGGAAGCCTTGATTCCTAAATTGCCGCCGTCGATAAACTGAACGCGGTCGACCGCAATGCCACGGGGATTGCTGTCGCCCGTCGCGCGGTTCATAAGAGAATGATAGATGACGAAAATATCGTCGCCGCGGTAAACGAACGCATGATGCCCCGGCCCTGCCATCTGATCCATATAAGGCTCGATATACAGCGACGGATTGCCGTTTTCGCCCGACAGTTTGATAAACGGTCCCATCGGATTATCGCTGACCGCGACGGCGACGCAATATTTATCGCGTTTGGTATAGCCGTGCGTAGCGTAAGTCAGATAATAAATGCCGTCGTGCTTGATCATGAAAGGCGCTTCGTCAAGGGCGGAGCCGTCTTCAAGCTCGAATTTGACTCCGTTGCGGTAATCCTCCATGGACTGATATCCCGGATAGGTAAGCTCTGTATAGCTGGTATAATCGGGAGTCACCATATCGCGCATTTTGACAACGGCCAGATGCGCATAATTATGCCCGCCCCTGTCGTAAAGATAAGTGGGACGGAAATACATATAAAGCTGTCCGTCGTCGTCGAAAAACGGAGACACGTCGATATTGTAAAATCTGTCGCGGCCGGTACGAGCCGGGGTATAATATTCCTCACCCGGATTTCCGTGCTGAATATTGAAATCTATCGTCGGCTTGGTTTCGTCCAAGGTTTCGCCGTAAAGATTAGTGCCCGAACACATTTTGAAGCCGCCCGCAGGATTGTCGCTGACGGCAACGCCAAGCTGATATTCGGCAGAACCGATAGAGCCGGTCACCTTGGCCATATCCTCTATACCGCTGAAATACATATAATATTTTCCGTCCTTGGGATTACGTATGACCTCCGGCGCCCACAGGTTTTCGGAAAAAAATCTCTCTTCCTCACTGCTTTCAAAGTCGATCGCCAAACCTAGTTTTTCCCAGTTATTGAGATCCTTGGAGCGGAAAACCTGAAAATTGTAATATACGGACGTGGGATACATGTAAAAATATCCGCCGTATTCAGCACTCTCCTCCTTGCTTACCCAAATGCATCCCGGATCCGCCGCATGATTCAACAGAAGATCGTTGCGGTAAAAAAGCTCCGTATTATAGCTTTTGTCGTCGGCAATTCCGTCGAAGTACGGCAGATAATAAACCGACGAATCCGCACACGCGAAGCAGAAAAACGCAGCGCATGCCATAATAGAAGCAACAAACACCTTCATCCTTTTTCTCAATTTCCTCTCCTCCGTAAATAAAGTTTATGTTATACAAAAATTTATTATCAGCTTTTCTTTATAAGCAACGAAAATACATTATAGGATTATTATAAAACATTACCCCCCCCCGCAACTCAAAAATATACAATTTTGTTTCAAAAGTAAGCAAAAAAACCGGTTCAATCTATAACGCGAATAAAATTTCGATTTCTCCGTCCGTTATGCTAAAATAAAGTTACGACTATATACAATGAACGTAGCCAAAAAAATTGTTTAAACCGTTGATACAGTCGGAAATTCAATTTATCCGCGCGGCAAAAAGACGGCAATTCATTATGCGCACAACAAATCAATCGTAGAGGAATTGAATTTTATAACAAACAATACCTTTGCAATTCGCTTTCTTCTATATTGTTTAATAAGCCTAAGCTTTTTTTATCCTTAAGC
The DNA here is from genome assembly GCA_900553005.1 of uncultured Eubacteriales bacterium. GTDB lineage: Bacteria > Bacillota > Clostridia > Christensenellales > Pumilibacteraceae > UBA10677. Next base: position 3,173 of record USBU01000112.1, read on the forward strand.
TCAGACAGCCGTGCCTCGCCTTTCATCAGCTCCGCCACCCGCGCCCTGTCGTCGCTTTCTTTCCTGTATGTCGGCGACGAAAATACTTCCTGCTCTGACGTTATCTGACTGCCCGTTATCTCCACGTTGTTTATCACGTTTTTACTGCTGTCTGTTATCTTTAGACTGTAATACTCCCCGTATTTCAATTTCAATGTTTTCATCTTTTCCACCTATGCTGTTCTCCGATTATATATCAATATCTTTACTGTTTCTTCAGGAAAGTTTATCCCACCAGATATTCCATGTGTTATCTCTTGTCCTGGCAGTATTCTTGTAGGAGCAAATGACGATTCAACACCTAGATGTCCTGAACCTAAAATCTTACCGGATTCATCCAAATAATAAACATCAACGTATAAAACTTCAATATAGCTGTCTGTTATGTTTTTTATTGTATAATCAAGATATGGATCATTATCCTCTCCTATTCCCGTCTCGAAGCTAACAACCTCTAACCCCGTGGTATTCTCAGGCGGAGCATTTACCTGCACCGCTATGCTTTCTTCCATTTTGCCTCCTCCCTCCTTCTCGTATTTGCTTTCTACCGTTATCGTTGCCGTTCCCTCTCCGTTAAAGCTTATTTTCCCTTCCTCGTCCACGCTTGCCACTTCCTCGTTGCTGCTCTTATATATTACGTCTTCTTTTCCGCCGGCTCTTTCCTCGTACCCCTCGTACTTTATTTTTACCTCTATCTGCGCCGTCGCCTCACTTGTCACTCCCTGCTTTACATCCTCTATTCCTCTTACCAACGTATATCTTTTACTGCTTGTTACCTCCAGCTTTTCCGTCCTTGCGTGCTTTACCGTCACTTTTATACGCTCGCTTATCCTTACTCCTTCCGCGTTTCCATTTACGCTTTCCACCGTTATCTCGGCTTCTCCGGCCTTTTTTATCGTTATTACTCCCTCGCTGTTTACCGTCGCCGTCTCATGATTGTTGCTACTGTACGTCACATCGCTGCTTTCCGCCGCTTTCTCCTCCGCTCTTTCATACTTGATCATTACCTGAAGCTCGATTTCCTTGTCCGCGTTTTCCGTCGCTTCTATCTCTTTTCCGTTTTCTATCCTTATGCTTTCCGTTACCTTTTTCAGCTTTCCCGTTTTTCTTGTTTCGCTATGGCTTGCGTCGCGCTTGCATACCCGCGTTTCCTCGCCTTCCTCCGTCAGCGTAGGCGCTTTACTCTCCTTCCATTCTCCCCACTCGTGCCCTTTCGCTTCTATACTTCTTGTTTCGCTATGGCTTTTATCGCGCTTGCATACCCGCTTCTCTTCGCCTTTATCCGTGCACGTCGCCTCTTTCGTCGTTGCCCATTCGCTCCATTCGTGACCTTTGGCCTCTATGCTTCTTGTTTCCAATACCTTTTTGCAACGTCCGCAATACAGTTCCTCTATCCCTTTGTTTTCGCACCACGCCTCTGTCTTCTTCCTCCATGCGCTGTCGTGACCTTTGGCCTCTATGCTTCTTGTTTCGCTATGGCTTGCGTCATTCTTGCATACTCTCCTCTCCCGTCCCGACATTACGCATCCCGCTTCTTTTTCAGTTTCCCATTCGCCCCATTCGTGCCCTTTGGCTGCAAGTTCTCTCTTTTCCTTATGCTCTCCGTTCTTTTCGCATACCCTCGTTTCCTCGCCTTTCTCCGTACACGTCGCCTCTTTCGTCGTTACCCACTCCCCCCACTCGTGCTTCTCTCCTCCTTCGCAGCCCATTACTCCCAGCATCGCTATTACCGCCATCAATATTGCCGTCTTCCTCTTTTTCATTCCCTTTCTCCTTTTCCTCTGTCTCTTATACACATCTCCGAGCCCACGAGACGGAGCTACATCTCGT
>USBU01000113.1 GCA_900553005.1 uncultured Eubacteriales bacterium
GCTCGGAGATGTGTATAAGAGACAGGCATGAATCCGCTGCCGTTGCCGGTCAGGACGATATTTTCGGCACGAAAACGGCATTTATTTTCCACTCCGTAAGAACAGATCTCCAAATCGGCGCATTCCATAATTTCGCGTCCGCAAGCGTCGTCGGCGTTAACGCACGCTACAGGAGAAAAACGGCTACTGAACAGCGATATCTTTGCACGCTTATAAGCCTCCATATCTCCGAAAAAGTCGAGATGATCGCGCGTCAGATTTGTAAAGCCTACGACGGAAAAGCGTATTCCGTCAAGCTTCTTAAGCGCCAGCGCATGAGCAGACGCCTCCATTATTACGTGCGTTACTCCCGTTTTCTCCATATCGGCAAACAATCGGTGAAGCAGCGTAGGATCGGGAGTAGTCAGCGTTGCCGGGCGGACGATTCCGCCATATTCGACCGAATTGGTCCCGATAAGTCCCGTTTTTTTGCCGTCAGCCTCGAAAATACTTTTCAGCATATTGGTCGTCGTCGTTTTTCCGTTTGTGCCCGTCACCGCAAAAATTTTCAGTCTGTCCGCGGCGCGGCCGTAAAAACGCTTGCACGCCAGTGAAAGCGCGCTTCTAGTATCCCTGACCTTAATCAGCGGAATACCGGCTTCCGCATCTTTTTCCGTTACCGCCGCCGCAGCCCCTTTTTCCTCAGCCAAGCGGATAAAATCATGTCCGTCCGCCGCTCGTCCCTTAAGACAGAAAAAAAGAGTTCCCGGAATCACGTCGGCGGTATCGAATGCTATTTTTACAATTTCAGTTGCAGAATATTCGCCGCAGTTTTCAATAATATCGCCCAGCTTCAATATATCACCGTCCAAACAATAAAATAATATCTACGGTTTATTATATTTACGCTTACCGGCCGAATATGACCTATTACGTTTTTTATTCGGTGCGAAGAAGGACGATATCTCCTTTTTCCACTTTTTCGCCCACGATCGGCAGTGTGGACGAAACTACCTCTCCCTCGCCGGCAATTTCATATTTAAGCCCAAGCTTATCAAGAGCATTTACGCATTCGTTAACGCCCTTACCGTCAAGATAAGGCATTTCTACGTATTCCTTTTCAGCTATACTTTCCGTAGGCTTTATATCTAGATAATCGAAAATCTTTTTAAAAACCTGACCGACATACGGAGCCGCCACTATGCTTCCGTAATAGGCGTAAGAGGAAGGCTCGTCGATTATCATCAGCACGGCATACCTGGGATTATCCGCCGGAGCAAAACCGACAAACGACGAAACATATTTACCCTGAGCGATAGCGCCGTTTTCATACTTTTGCGCAGTGCCGGTTTTTCCGCCTATACGGTAGCCGTCCACACCTGCCTTTTTACCGCTGCCCTCGGACACGACGCCCTCAAGCAGCTCGCGCATTTTAGCGCTGGTCTCCTCGCTTAAAACTCGCCTTTGCACGTCGGGCTGAGTATAGACGGTATTGCCCATACTGTCTGTTATGCTATTCACAAAATGCGGAGTATGATAAACGCCTCCGTTGACAACCGCCGCAACGCCGCTTATAAGCTGCAAAGGCGTGACGGCTACCGCCTGACCGAAGCCGATACGGGCCAAATCCACTGTTTTAACGTTTTCCTCGCGCATCAGAAGGCCGGAGCTTTCCGAGAAAAAATCAACCCCCGTCTTCGAACCGAAGCCGAAGCCGCGCAGCTTATCGTAGAAATTCTCCGTACCCATTTTTAAAGCCAGGTCCATAAACACGCAGTTGCAGCTGTTTTTTACTCCCTCGCTTAAATGCTGAGAGCCGTGCCCTATGGTTCGCCAGCATTTTATACGCTGTCCGTCTACCATTCTGTATCCCGGGCAAAAAAAGCTGGTGCTGTCGTTTACGACGCCCGTTTCGATCGCCGCCGCCGTCGTAAAAATCTTGAACGTAGAGCCCGGTTCGTACACGTCGACTATCATGGTGTTTTTACTATATGCGTTTAGCATATCTATATCGTCCCGGGGTATATCGGTAAGATTGTAGGACGGCGTGCGAGCCATCGCCGCTATGCCGCCGGTATTTACGTCCATGACAATCATGCTGGCGCTTTTACTGCCCCATTCGGCCATGGCGCCTTCGACGGCGGTTTCGGCAAAGCTTTGTATATTTATATCGATGCCGGTATTGAGATCGGCGCCCGGTATGGCCGGATAATACTTTGTTACGTTATTTTCAAGCTCTACGCCTTTATTGTCGGTGGCAGTAGCCGAAAATCCGTCAACTCCCTTAAGAAACTTATCGTAATAGCCCTCCAGTCCGTTTTGTCCTTCGTTATCTATGTTTGTGTACCCCAAAACCTGCGCAAGATAACTGCTGTAAGGATAATTGCGCGCCGAATCCACCGAAAAATAAACGCCGTCCAGATTCAAATCTCTCAAAGCGCTGCCCGTTTCGAAATCCACTCCCTTTTTGACCGTTATTTCGCTGACCGCAGCATTTGAAAGCTTTTCCACCAGCTTGGCCTCGTCAAGCTTCAACGCCTGAGCCAAAGCCTTGCTTACCGCCGCCCTGTCGGTAACCGCCCTTGGCCGCACGTAAACGGTAAACACATCTCTGCTGTCCACAATGACGTTGCCGTTACAGTCATAAATGGTTCCGCGTTTTGCCTTTAGCGGAAGATCCCGATACCATTGTTCGGCCGCTCTGGCCTTAAGCGATTCGCCCATAAAAAGCTGCAAAAAGCACAGCCGACCGATTAGAGCGCAAAATAAAAAGGTTATTGATATTACAGCAATCAATAACCTCTTTCGTGTCGTGACCAAGCTATTCGTCTTCAAATTTTATTAACCTCCGATAATTCCGGACAGAAAATCGCAGAACCTGTCGAAGGCGTTGGTGCGCTCCTCGTATCCGGTTTTTTCGGAAAGTCCGATGAGCTCTATCTCCTCGGCAGCTTCGGATTTGACCAACCCGAGATCGGTTGCCGCGCCGGTGATAGTAACGTCGTCGCTTAAATGCCGGAGCATCGCCTCCGAATCGGCAAGCAAAGCGCTTTGAGTCCTTACCTCGTTTTCAAGCTCGGCGACGTCCTTGGACGCGCCGGTAATCGCAAGCCCCGTCGCAAGCACTATCAAAGCCAATATAAGCGCCGTCGCCATATAGACGACCAGCATTACCTTGGCCTTGCTGGACAGCTTTTGGGCCTCCTTATTTTCATTATCCTCGACGGGTTGCTCGCTCTTGATGACAGGCATCAGATCCACAAGCTCCATCTTAGGCGTAATTCTTATCTCTTGCTGCTGTTCCGTCACTGCGGCTGCCGCGGCATTAGCTTTAGCGTCGGTAAAAGGCCTTACCTCTACCTCGGGAGCGATAGAAACGATTTTTTCTTCCGGAGCGATACGTTTAACGGTGCGGCTTTTTAATGCAGTTCCGCCGTTTTCGATATTCACCTCTCGTCTTGTCGTTATCATTGTATGTCCCTCACTTTACATTTATTACAATTTTTCGATTATCCTAAGCGTGGCGCTTGCCGCGCGCGGATTGCTTTCTACTTCTTTATTTGTCGGCCTGACTTTTCCGATTTGCTTTGCCGTCGCCTTATGTCCGCATACGCACACGGGAAGGCTTTTATCGCAGATACAGTCGGTACACATCGTTCTGAAGCGCTGCTTTACGATTCTGTCTTCCAGCGAATGAAATGTAATCACTGCCAGCCTGCCGCCGCTTTTAAGCCTGTCCGCTATGCTTTCAAGCGCTTCTCCCAGGCCTGACAGCTCTCCGTTGACCTCTATTCTTACTGCCTGAAAGGTCTTTTTTGCCGGATGTCCCTGCCGGTGATAAAATTCCGGCGTACTGGCCTTTACGATCTCGCTTAGCTGCAAAGTCGTTTCTATAAGCTTAATCTGTCTTTGCCTGACTATCGCTGAGGCAATTCTCTTGGCAAACCTCTCCTCTCCGTAATCGAATAAAATACCGCAAAGCTTGTCTTCCGGATATCCGTTTATCACGTCATATGCCGTAAGCGGCGCGTCCTTATCCATGCGCATGTCCAGCTTTCCGTCGAATCTGTAAGAAAATCCGCGCTCGGGGGCGTCAATCTGATGAGAAGAAATCCCGAGATCCAAAAGCGCGCCGTCAAGCTTGTCAACCTTAAGCGAATCAAGCGCCTCCGCCGCGTTTTTGAAATTGCTTTTGACCAGCGTATAGCCCTGCAGAGACTTGCTCTTAAATCGCTTTTCTGATTCCGCTATGGCGTCCGCGTCCCTATCCAACGCTATCAGCCGACCGCCGCGAAGCAAAATTCCTTCGGAATGTCCGCCTCCGCCGAGCGTACCGTCGAGATAAACGCCTCCGCTGACAACGTTCAGCGCACGCATGCACTCGTCGAATAAAACAGGAACATGATATTCGCTCATGGCTTGTTGCGGAGAGTCTTAAGGCACTCGTCGAAATCGGCGCTGTTTTTGCTGACAAATTCGTTCCAGCGCTCCTCGCTCCAGATTTCCACACGGTTAAACATTCCCACGGTTACGATATTCTTGACAATTCCGGCAAGTCTTATAAGGCTTTGCGGAAGAAGAACTCTTCCCTGCTTGTCCTCCTCGACTACTACGGCGCTTGAAGCGATAAGCCTTAACGCCACGGTACGCGGAGTATCGGCAAGCTCGTCGCTGTCAAAATCCTCGCTGAACATCTTTTCCGCTTTTTCCTTTGAAAAGGCAAAAAGACAACCGTTGGAGCCTCTCATAATCACAGGAGATTCGCCAAGTGCTTCTTTCAGCTTAACGGGTATGCGAATCCTGCCCTTTTCGTCTATCTGATGATGATATTCGCCGGTCAACATAACCGTTTTGGCACCTCCCTTTATGAATTATCTAGATTATAACACACTCAAAAATAAAAATCAACCACTTTTAACCACTTTTATACCTGTCTCTTATACACATCTCCGAGCCCACGAGACGGAGCTACAT
>USBU01000114.1 GCA_900553005.1 uncultured Eubacteriales bacterium
GATGTAGCTCCGTCTCGTGGGCTCGGAGATGTGTATAAGAGACAGATATAATAGTCGCCCGTTTTGGCAATCCGATCGTTGCCCAAAGCCGTATTGAGAGTGCCTTGCATGCTGTCGGCAATCTGTTTGGAGATTTCGCTGTCCGCAGAATAAAACACCTGAGCGCCGCGCACCGACGAAAGCGGATAATAATTCTGATGAACGGAAATCACGAGATCGGGCTTTGCCTCCTTTATTATATCCCGTCTGGCCTCCATGTCGCGCAGCTTTTTGTTTTTGGACGTAAGCCCGTAAAGCCCGTCGCTGTTTTCGCGCGTCATTACCACGTCGTAGCCGTTTCTCTCCAGAAAATGCTTGAGGCTTTTGGCTATCGCCAGATTGATTTCCGACTCTTTTACGCCGCTGGCGCTGCCGACCACGCCGCCGTCTATTCCGCCGTGCCCCGCGTCTACGACGACGGTCTTGCCTATTTTAGGAACGGACGCCACCTCCGCTCCGGCCGCATACGACAGCATGACGCAGCTCAATATTACGGCGCACACAAACACAAGACAGATAATTACCGATTTTTTTCTTAATACGACAAACATTACGTCACCCCGTTAACTGATTTACAAAAGGCATTATTACCTGCCGACGCCGCCGTACATGCCGACCTTTCCCTCCAGCCAGCTGTCGAAAAAGCCCTTAAGCTCTCTGCCGGAAGCCTTTTCAAAGCACCCTATCATGTCGTCGGGCCGGGCATTTTTAAACTTGTATTCCGAGTAATAGCTTTTAAGTCCGTTGAAGAAATTTTCGTCGCCGACGGTTTTTCTCAGCGATTCAAACATAAGCTCGCCCTTTACATATGTCATATACGTGTACTCAAAGCCGTCGCTGTAGTCGCATACCTTACGCGTCATAGAAGTATCCTTGTTAATATGCTTAAAGGAATCGTAATAAAGCACGTAAGCGCTAAGGGCGTCGGCAATTCTGCGCGTATAATCGACGTTGTAGGAAGGATTTTTTTCATAGAAAATACTTGTCGAAAACTCCGTAAGTCCCTCGTCCATCCATGCGTCGGCCACCTCGTTGTTGCCCACGGCGGCGTACCACCACTGATGCGCCGTCTCATGAACGATCACCTCGGTATAAAGCTCTCCCGCCACCAAATCGGATATCATGCTTAAGCCGGGATATTCCATTCCGCCGTGCAGAAAATTGGTTTCGACTGCGGAATACGTATCATAAGGATACTTTCCGAACAGCTCTCCGAACGTGCGTATGCTGTCGGCTGCCGCAGTAAGAGAAGTTTCGGGCGACTTGTCGTCAATATAATAATAATTGACGTCGACGCCGTCGACGGCCGTACCCAGCATCTTGAATTCGCCTATAACCATCGCGAAATCGCGCACGTTTTCAGCCGTGGCGGTAAACGTCTTCATTCCGTCCGCGGCTGTCACTTTCGGCGCTGAGGTTGCCGCAACGGTAAGACGCTCCGGCACTGAAATGCTTACCTCGTAATCCGAGCAGTCAGAATAAAACGGATCGCCGTTTGCGTAATACGGATCGGTCACGAAGTTGCCGTCTTCAAACACGCAGGCAATCGGATACCAGTTTCCGAGATTTACCGTAGAGCCTATGTAGCCGAAGCGGTGACGGATATTGGGAAGAGTAAGCGTAAAACCGACGTTCACCGCGGCGCGTTGACCGGGATACAGCCCCTCCTCGGGGAGTTTGACGACAAGGATATCCTCGTCTTCGCCGGCGATTTCCACGCTCTTTTCCTCCCCGTTGAGACTGACGGAATTTACGGCTATGCCGCCGAAAGACATTCCCTCCGGATAAGCGGTGGAAATCATGTCCTGAGGCACAGGCGAAAAACGCGCGCCGTCACGGAATGCGGCCGGATAAAGATGAAAGCAAATCTCGTCCAAAATGGCGTCCGTTCCGTTGTAATAGGACAACGACATTTCCGCGGAAACGGTTTTGTTCTCCTCGTCGTACACGGCGTCTATCTTATACCGGCTGACCTCCTGCTTTTTTCCGCCGTCCGAGCCGCATGCCGCAAGCACTGTAAAAACGATAAGCGCGGAAAGAAGAACGACAAACAATTTAAATTTCTTTTTCATAAACGCACCTTTTCAACATAAATGACGTGAGCGACCGGCATTGCCGCGTCGACGCTCCGATAATCTATCGTATGACAGCGCGCTTTGATATATGAAAAAAACGCAAAATAAAATACGAACGTTTTTACGTCCGCATTTATTTGCTTAATCTTTTTTACGGCTTGCGAACGGCGCCGGCAAAGCATCCGCCGCGCGCTTAAAACTTTTTTCCGAAACGGATTTCCGAATAAAGGACGGGCGCCGTCATATTTGCCGCCTTAAAAGCTTCGGCACGGATATCGTCGAACATACCGAAATGAACCGGTACGGCATATTCAGCCTTTACCCGCCGGGCGAAAAGAGCCGCATCCTCGGCGTTCATATTGTTGCCCCTGCCGTTTATAGGCAAAAACACGGCGTAAAAAGGAATTTCCGGCAGAGAATCGAAAACTTTTTCACTGTAAAGCGTGTCGCCGGTTATATAATAATTTCTGTTTTCCGCAGATATGATAACTCCGACGGCGTACTCGTCGGAATGTTCCGCTTTTACCGCGCGGAAGCTAACACCATTTTCCGTCCACGTAGTGCCGTCGTTGAACATGACGTAGTTATTGCCCTCTCCGCCGAAGCTGCGCAGCTCGTTCCAAGCCGACAGCGGCGCAAGCGCAAGCGTCTTTGACGACGGCGTAAAATAACGGCAAAGAGTTTCCCTGTCCAAATGATCCGCATGATTATGCGTAATTACCGCCACGTCCGGTTTAATGCGCAAATATTTTTCATCCACAGGTACTCTGCGTCGGTTTTGAGGCTGCAGTTTAGCCACGCTGTCTGACAGATACGGATCGACAACGATTTTTAAGCCGCCCGTTTCAAACAGCAGGCCCGCTTGTCCGAGCCACGTGATCCTCATAGCTCCTCCTTTGACGGAATGACCGGATACAGCTGAACGGTATTTCCGCCGTCAACCGTAAGCTCGGCTCCGGTAGTATTGTCCGCCGCCGTCGTCAAATACCAAACGGCCTCGGCAACGTCCTTACCCTCAGCCACGCTGCCAAGCGGAGTAAAACGCGAGGGCACGTTTTTATAAAACTCGGGATTTTTCACCCATCTGTCCGTTTTGATCATGCCGGGCAGCACCGCGTTCACGCGTATGCTGTACTTTCCCAGATCCAGCGCCAGACCGCGCATCATTCCAAGCTGTCCGCCCTTTGACGCCTCATAAGCTATGCGGTCGGGGATGGCGCGGTAAGCAGTATTGGAATTTATAAAAACTATGCTTCCGCCGCCCTTTTCCTTCATACGGGCGGCCGCGCATTCCGAAATGACGTAATTCCACACCACATTAGTGTTTATAACGCGCATGAAATCCTCAACGGGATTTTCAAAAATTTTCATATTGAGTCCCTGGTCCGCGGCGTTCAGCACAACGGCGCGGACAAACACTCCCATGCCGTCCAGCAGGCCGAACAGTTTTTTCACCGACGCCGCATCGACCTCGGTATCGCTTAAAAGCGAATCGAGAACATAGCCTTTTATCCATACGTCCGGAAATTTTTTGCGGTACTCGTTTTCAGAAGCGGCAACCTTTTTCCCGTCGCGGCCGGTAAAAACAACGCTCCAGCCCTCGCGGGCAAATTTTTCGACGATCGCCACGCCGGTATTGACGCACGCGCCCGTAACCAATATGCAGCTTTCAATCATAAATTCAATTCCCCTTGCTTATAAATCCGACGGCTCAGAAATAAAATTCGGTTTCGGCCGGACGTATATCGGTCAGCGCGCCCGTATAATGTCGCAGATTATGCTCGGAATACGGATGCTTAAGACACTCCTCCTCGTTCAGCTCTATGCCTAGGCCCGGCCTGTCGCCTATTTTTATTCTGCCGTCCTTGTAATCAAGCCGCTCGTCGGTAACGTATTTGCGGTAACTAACGTCCGAATACATTATTTCCAAAATACAGAAATTCGGACAGCAGGCGGCAAGCTGAAGCGTCGCGGCGTTGGCCACCGGTCCGCTGGGATTATGCGGCGCAAACGGAATATAATCGGCTTCCGCCGCCGCCGCGATTTTCTTAAGCTCCATTATTCCGCCGGCATGAGAAACGTCGGGCTGAACGTAATCGGCCGCGCGCATGGAAAAAAGACCTTTGTAATCGAAACGCGTATAAAGCCTTTCGCCGGCGGCAATCGGCACGGGGGACTTGTCCCTGACCGCTTTAAGCGCTTCCAGGTTACCGGGAGGAACAGGCTCTTCCAAAAACATCGGCTTAAACTGAGCAACCTCGCGCGCAATTTTAATACCCGTCGGCACGTCGAAGCGTCCGTGAGCCTCTATCAGCAAATCAGTATCGCGGCCGACCGCTTCACGCACGGCGGCTATGCACTCGAGAGCCGTATCAAGCTCCTTGTTTGAAATCTGCATGTAATTTTTTCCGAACGGATCCCATTTGAGCGCGGTTACGCCTCTTTTAACCGCCTCGGCCGCCTTTTCCCCGAACTGAGCCGGCGTTTTTGCGCCAGAAAACCAGCCGTTGACATATATGCGGCAGTCCTCGTTGGCCTTGCCGCCGAGCAGTTGGTAAACCGGCACGCCCAGCGACTTGCCCAATATGTCCCAAAGAGCAGTTTCCACCGCCGACAGCGCGCTCATAAGCACCGCGCCGCCCCGCCAGTACGCGTCGCGGTAAATACTGTGCCAATGCTTTTCTATCTGTCTGGGATCCTGTCTCTTATACACATCTCCGAGCCCACGAGACGGAGCTACATCTCG
>USBU01000115.1 GCA_900553005.1 uncultured Eubacteriales bacterium
GAGATGTAGCTCCGTCTCGTGGGCTCGGAGATGTGTATAAGAGACAGATCTTTATCTTGTCCGCGACCTTCAGGGCGGCGGCGGAAGCTTTGCGTTTGTAATCAAAATGGGTGAAAAATGGACGGACGATCCTAAGTGGGAAACGACTACGCGCCTGACAAGGACCGGTTATTATACCGTTGACGATATGTCGCCGTCAAATAAATCGGACGATCTTGTTGAGGGCAGCACCAACGAGGGACCGTATATGTATTACAATGCCGAAAACGATAAGTATTATCTTACCGTCTCGGTCAATTCATACGGCTCCCGCGCTTACTCCGTCATCCAGGCTATAGGCGATTCTCCCATGGGACCGTTCCGCAAGCTCACTCAGGCCGAGGGCGGGCGTATCACCGCATGCGAGGTGCATTGGGACCATATCTCCGGCCCCGGACATCACAGCTTCTGTACGTACAACGGTCAGCTTTACATAATATATCACGCGCATTACGACCGTATAGCGGGCGGCTCTCAGCGCGGCAGCTGCGTCGATCCCATCGTCTGGATTCAGAACGGCAATGGTGAAACGATTATGCACTGCAACGGACCGACGTATTCTTATCAGCCTAAAATCGGACCTGAAATGGAATACGTAAATATTGCCGGAAAGGCTGCGATCAAGGCGACTAACATTGCCGACGGCAGCAGCGCAGACCTCCTTACCGACGGCGTGATCAAGTTCTATTCGTGGGACGATTTTATCAATGAGTTTACTACCGGTAAAAAGAAGAAAACCGAGATTACTCTTACCTATGACGATTACGTTGCCGTCCGTGCGCTTATGATTTATAATTCGTATGATTACGAGTATCATTTTGAAAGCGTTGACAGGATAGAAATGGATTTTGTCAAAACGGTGAACGGAGTCGACGTGGAGGGCACGGCTTATATAGACGATCTGCGGTTCGATACCGCGCGTTATATCAATACCGCTGTCGAGGGCGAGGAATTTATGCGTCCCGGCGGAGCGGCCATAGCCGAGTTTGACGAGCTTAAGGTCAAGGAAATAAGAATCACCTTTAACAGCGACAGGCCGATAGCGATTTCCGAGATTTACGTGTTGGGTAAATAAGGAGTAACGATTATGAAAAAGAAATTATCTATAATTCTTTTGTCGGTTGTTTTTGTCCTTTCCAGCGCTTTGATGCTGGCGTGCAGCAAAGAAAGCAAAAACGATATTTTCGGGGATTACGATTTTACCAATCCTCCGGAGCTGGAAAAGACTTACGATACGGATCCCGGCGTGGTGCTGGACGGAAAATTCGACGAGGATTTCTGGACGGACGACCTGGTTTGGTGGGAGGGTACGTCGTCGGACGGTACCAACAGCAATAACCCCATAGTTGCCGGTTCATTTACGCCCTGCGACGTCAGAGTAACGTCTCATTTTACGGATAAGGGCGCGTATTTCGCCGCCGAAGTGGATGAAACCGTCATCAACGTATGGCGTGAAAATCAAAAGCTTACCGTTTATCAGAAAACCGGACTGACGTTTTATATCGCTCCGTTCGGCTCTACGACGACGGCCGGCAACGCTTACGAGCTTATTTTTGCGGCTGACGGCAGTTCTATGCTGAGAAAGCATTATCTGGGCGGGTACAACAATTATCCGCTTACGACTGTCGGCTGCGGCATCAGCATAAACGGTACTGTTGACGAGCACGGCAACGCAGAGCGCGTTGACGGCTATACTATGGAGGTTTTCATCCCCTGGGCTGTTTTGGACATGGAGGAAAAGCCCGAATATCTGTATTCGTTCATGGCCAGCATACGGCATCAGAACGCAGGAGATAAATCTCAGTTTGCCTGGGAGAACATCACTCCCGGCGCCGATTGGAGCAAACCTAATACGTGGCCTGTATTCACTGCGGACGGTCTGTTTGCAGCGTCCGCGCCGTTGGATTATACTATTGACGGCGACGGCGCAGACTGGGCCGGTTATTCGGGTAAGGTCAAGAGAGTAGAGTCCTCCGTTGACAGCCGCTATCTCGAATATAAGATGACGAGAGGTCAGGACGGTCTTTATATTTACGCCGAGGCGCTTCAGCGGCTTTGGCTTACCGGCAGCAATAACTGGTACCGCAATACCAATATAGAGCTTAGCATAACGTCAAAATCCGGCGGAAGCGTGCAGTATTATCTTACCCCGGATCAGATTTCTGCCAATACTACGGGAATAATCAAATACGTTGATAAAAAGGCAGACGATACCGATTACAAGTTTATCACCGCCGAATTGTTTATCTCGGACGAGACGCTTTATCTTGCCGGCGTCGACGTGGATAAGGAAGAGCTCCGCGTGGCCATGGGCTTCCGCAACGGAAAATATCAGCCCGCCATGGGTGACGATAAAGCCGAATTCACGCTTGAAAACAACGAGGTCATTACGCCCGTGACAATCGGAGCAAATAAAGACCAGCCGTTTATCTGGTATGCGCTCGGCTGTAATCCATACGGCGGCGCCTCTAACAGAATGTACGTTACCGAGGACGGCATTACGGGAATATCCGCTAACGATAAGGTTATCGACGGCGACGACGCCGACTGGGCGGATTATATCGGCGTCGAGGCGGCCGCATACGGACGCATTAACGTTGCAAACGGCGCTGCGGATCGCTCTGCGGAGGGCAAGGGCTTTAAAGTCATTGCGGAAAAGGGAAGCGACGGCGTTTACATATACGCAACGGTGCGTCACGCTCAGTGGAAGACTACGGATCTGGAGTCGCATATGAACTCCAACCTTGCGGTAGGTTTTGCGCTGACCAATACGTCTTATACCGGCGATAACGATACGCTCGAATGGCTTAGGGGTAATGAAATATTCTTTACGTCGGTTGGCTCTAATTACGGCGAAAATGTGAATTACGTAATAAACCGCAGCGACGAAAAGGACGATAAGGGTCTTTATACTACCATTATCGAGGGCTTTATTCCTTACGGTCAGCTTTTTTCCAGCCTTACGACTACGGATGAAAATAAAACCAATAAGCCGGGACAGTGGGCGGATATTTTTGATCCCGTAACCGGAGAAATTGCGGACGGATACGCTCTGCGCGCAGGCTTCCAGTGGCGGACGCGCGAGGAAACTGCTTCAATGCAGGCAAGAGCGGCGAACCGCAACGACTGGATGACGGCGATATTGCCAAGCGTGCCCTCCCGGGACAGCGCCTGGAAAATGTATTATCTTGACGATGCGGGCTTGCATTTGTCCCGTATTACCGGCAAGTATTACCGCCAGATAGATTGGGACGGCTATTCGGCCGAGGTGTCCAGAATCGAGGGCTCCGGAGCAAGCGAGGGCCTGTGGACCGAATCCAAAGCGGT
This sequence comes from uncultured Eubacteriales bacterium, assembly GCA_900553005.1. Lineage (GTDB taxonomy): Bacteria > Bacillota > Clostridia > Christensenellales > Pumilibacteraceae > UBA10677. The sequence continues at coordinate 3,367 of USBU01000115.1, forward strand.
TTTAAAAGACGACGGACTGTATGCCCGCACAACCGCTAAAATGAAGCATTATTCAACGTCTGTCGCTCCCGACGGCGACTGGTGGAAGCATTGGTACAAGAGTACAAACGTCGAATACCGCGCCGTTAACGCGCAGAATAAAAATATCCAGTTCGGATACGTAAATCCCTGGGTGGCGTCCAATACCGGCGATATATTCGACATCGACTTTGTTTTCGACGTACAGTACGACGGCACTTATTACAATATAACGATTGATACGTATTTCAACAACAACTGGATTAAAAGCAAGCTGGGCGTTTCCTCGGTGCCGGAAAGCATTAAGCTCGGTTTTTCGTTCGGCGTTAATTACAGCGGCGATATAGCCGGAGTCCCGCAGACCGATTACGTTGATTTTGTAAACGGCTCTAACGGCAATTCGCTTTGGAACGGAAATATCTGGGGAGATAACACTGTTACCGTTTCTCAAAACGGACTGTACTATGTGTCTGCGGCGGGCATGACGCTGGAGTTTGAAGAAGGCAAAACTTATATTTCTTCTGAAGACGTTACCGACAACGCGCCGGCTGCAGGCTATGAATTTACCGGTTCCGCCATTACTCCCGAGGTTACCGTAAAAGCAGGCGGCGCCGCGCTTAAAAAGGATACGGACTACACCTTGACGTTTTCCGCCAATACGGCGGCGGGCACCGCAAGCTATACCGTAAAGGGAAAGGGCGATTATTTCGGTACCGTCACTAAAACGTTTAAAATTAACGCTGTTTCCGCCGACAAAGTAACGGTTGACGCGGTGGCTGATCAGGAATACGCGGGGGGGGGACAGATAATTCCCGCTTTAACGGTTAAATTGGGCGGATACTCGCTTAAAGAGGGGACGGACTATACTGTAACCGCCGCCGAGAACAAAGCGGTTGGCGCGGGCAGCCTGACTCTTAATTTCAAAGGTAATTTTTCCGGCGAAAAAACCGTGACCTTTAAGATTGTTCCCAAAAATATTTCATCGGGTGTTGAAGCCAGCGTTACCAGCGTAGTGGTGGGGACAAAACCTACCGAAATTACCGTTAAGTTCGGCGATGTGACTTTGGTGGAAAACAAAGACTTCATTGCGGCTTACGAGGGATACGACGCAGTCGGTCAGGGTACTGCCACCGTTACCGGCATGGGCAATTATACCGGAACCTTGGAGGTTAAATTCACCGTTTCGGAGCCGGTCGATATTTCCGACAACGCCGGCGTCACTGCCGAAGCGGTCGCAAAACAGTATTACAATCCCGACGCCGAGGAGTTTTTACCCGAAGAGGTCACAGTAAGTTACGATAACGGTTCGGAAACCGTTACGCTTGTTTTAGGCTCCGATTACGATTACGGCAGTATTGAGTACGATAATACCGACGGCGGAACGGCCTCTTTGACGATTATAGGCAAGGGCGCCTTCCAGGGCGAAAGAGTCGTGACCTATACGG
>USBU01000116.1 GCA_900553005.1 uncultured Eubacteriales bacterium
GAGATGTAGCTCCGTCTCGTGGGCTCGGAGATGTGTATAAGAGACAGGTGCGTAATACGATTGATCCATTCCTCTTTTTTAGAATAAATTATCTGATTTGCCGCGCGCTTTTCTCGTTTTTTCAGTTCCTTTTCCGTAAGCTCTTCAGACGCTGTATCCGGCGCGTTTTCATCGCCGGCGCCCGCGTCAATCATTATTTTATCATCAATCATAATTAAAATTTCCCGTTTGACTACTATCCGATGTCTTCTTGATGTTTTTAATGTGCTTGTCCGTCCCGAACGGACGGTAAATTCTTTATTTAAGTATTGAGAGAAGAACGTCGGAACATTCTTCTCTCAAGGCGTTTATCAAAAAAACTGTGCGTCCGCCGTTGATATGCCTAGCCGAAGCGTTCTCCCGACAGTTAACTCCTCCAAAGCTACCTTGTGGCACACGTCATGCTCCGCTTAGTGCTGCTGCGTCCCCGCCCTGACACGGTTCACGGTATAACGTTGCACAAGACCTTGGTATCATCGCCACTTATACGGTAACGGCCTTCCACAAGACATACCGCGGGCGGCATGTCAGCCCTACTGTAGCGGATTGTAGGTACAGGGCACCGCTGGCTCCCCGCCTAGCACAGTACGGTTATTATACAATATCCGAACGATTAAATCAAGCGTTTTGGCGGATTTTGGTGTAATAATCCCTTTTTCGCCGTTTTTCGCGCCGCGTGTCACGGATTTAAAAGCCGACCATAAAAAGTATTTGAACAAGGCGCGCTGCGGCAACGCCGATAAAAGCGTATTCTCTTGCCGTTTGAAATAATTTGCTCAAAAGTTTTATAAATTTCGGCTTGATAAAAACTATATCCGAATCACGCCGGGAACAATGCCGCCGCGAACAACGACGCTATAACCCCGGCAAAAAAGCCCGATTGATCAGAAATCTGTCAACCGGGCCTACGGACCGCATTATTTGTTATTATAAACGCTCCACGGATCAATGTCCAGCATGGGCAGCAAGCGCATTATCGTAACTCTGCGCCGCATATAGATATGGTATTTTATTCCGTCCTCGAACAATCCGCGGTCAACGGCGATTTCCTCCGGAGAGGTAACCGCGCCCGCCGCTGCGTACAGCTTTTCAAGCTCTTGCACGGAAGGAATCTCCTCCTCTATTATATTTCTTATCTCGCTCCATTTTTCCTCTATCAGTCTCGGCTCTATCTCGTTTACAATGGTGTCCGGCTCGTTCAGCTTCATCATGTCGGGAGTCAGAACCGGCCCGTAATGAGCCTGAATATCCGCCCAATCGGGCTTTTCCCTGTGAGCGCTTACCGAATTTAAGCGAGCAAGCTTGTGATAAATATCTGCGACCACCAAAGTGGCAACGCCTACTTTTTTACCGTGATAATCGGATATTTTACCCATTTCCAGTTTTTTACATTCCCAGTAATGAGAAATAATGTGCTCTGTACCGGAAGCAGGACGAGTGCATTTTGCAAGCTGCATGGCTATACCCGTAAGCACTAAGGTCTCCATGATCGCACCGGCGGCCTCCTCGCTGCGGACGGACACCTTATCCGCAAGAGAAGCCATTTTTTCAAGCGCGCGCCGTACAAGCGCGGCAACGCGCTCGCAGTAATAATCGCCGTGCAGAAGAGCCGCCACTCTCCAGTCGGCAATGGCGATATATTTTGCCATAACGTCTCCGAACCCCGCGGCTTTAAGCTCATTGGGCGACTCGGCAAGAATTTTCGTATCCGCAATAATGACGCGCGGCTGACGGCATGGATGAGAAGTCTTAAATCCGTCCTTGGTTATCGGAGCGCTGTCCGAAGCAAAGCCGTCCATGGACGGCGCAGTCGCCACTATGGCGAATTGTTTTCCCGCGCGGAAAGACGCAAGCCGGCATATGTCGTTGACCGAGCCCGTCCCGACCGACAAACACCCGTCCGCGCGCGCAAGCAGTTTTTCAAGCTCCTCAACCTCCCGCATGTCGGCTACCTTCATATCGTCGTAAACGCGCAGCTCCACAGTAAACCCGTCGCCGAGCAGCCGCTCGTACAGTCCGGCAGTCACGCGGAACGAATTTCCGTCAGCCACCATCAGAATCCGGCGCGGAAAATCGTGTTTTTTCAGAATCGCGCCGACGTCGTTAATCACTCCGCTGCCTATATAAAGCCCTTCAAGATCAAAATCGTGCTTGTGTCCGCACTCACAGTCCGCCATTTCGGCGCGAAGTTTATCCAAATCCATTTTTATAAGCCTCCGAAACAAAATTTTCAATAAAAAACGCGGCATGCAAAAACGGCTTTGCAATTACCGCGACTCTTAAATCTCTGTTGGCAATAATCGTAAAAACAAAAATCGATTAAGTTTACGACAAGTATATCACCGCGCGTTAGATTTGTCAAACGCACGCCCGCTATAACGGAAAAATCTTTACGGAAGAACAGATCTTTTTCCGTCTCCGCTTTGAAAAAAAATCAGGCGCGGACTTCCAAAACAACGCCGTGGCAATAAGCAGAATACAATAAGCGCGTAAATCATATTAAAACAGGCGCAAAACATTTTTTAAACTTACAGAATCAATCCGCGTCGTCCGGCTTTAAACTGAGAGCTATACGGTTCTGCAGCTCGTCAAGCGCGTTGAAGCCCATGGATTTTAAACGGTGGTTGCGCGCGACAACCTCTAAAATCACCGACAGATTGCGCCCGGGCTTGACCGGAATCACATACATGGGCAGCTCGGTTTCTAGCAGAGTATAATAATTCACCTCGTCGCCCAGGCGATCATACTGCTTATTTTCGTCCCAGCTTTCAAGCTTTACCACAAGATCGACCACCTTGGTGGTACGGATTGCGCCTGCGCCGTACATTGCGCGGATATCGATTATCCCTATACCTCTGAGCTCCATGAAATGCCGGATATTGGCGGGAGCCGTGCCAACCAGCTTATCCGAAATACGCTTGACGCAAACTGCGTCGTCTGCCACAAGACGGTGACCGCGCTGCAACAGTTCCAAAGCCGTCTCGGACTTGCCGATACTGGAGCTGCCAACTATCAGCACGCCTACGCCGAAAAGATCAACCAGCACTCCGTGCACAGTCTCCGTTGGCGCAAGCAGCTCGTTAAGATAAATGCTTATCTCATTCATGAACGCCGTAGTCCTGAGAGACGAGCGGAATACGTTACGGCCGTATTTTTCCGCCGCAGTCATAAGCTCCGGCACAGGCTCGAGAACGGTGGTCAAAACCAGACACGGAAAATCGAATTTACATAGATTGTCGCAGGCAACCATTCTTTCTTCAGCCGTCATATGCCTTAAATACGACATTTCCTGCTCGCCGATGACCTGAACGCGCTCGGCCGAAAAATGCTCGTAATATCCGGCAAGCTGTAAGCCCGGACGGTTTATATTGAACGTCGCAATGTGCATGGCACGTTTTTTACCGCGGCAGAGAATCTCAAGATTCAGCCGCTCGGTAAAGTCCTTGATTTTTACATCGGTTTCGTTTTCCTGCAATTCGGTAAGCTTTAGTTTAGCCATACTTTCAATCTCCGCAGAATTTCTCTATAATTTCGGCTATCGCGTCATCGTTATTGGAAACCGTGACGTAATCCGCCGCTTTTTTGACCTCTTCCCTTGCGTTTGCCACGGCTATGCCGAGTCCGGCCGCTTTTATCATGGAAATATCGTTTTGATTGTCTCCCACGGCAATGGTGCGCGACATGGGCACGCCGAGAAGCTCCGCCACTTTCATAAGTCCCGCGCCCTTTCCCCCTACGGAGCTTACAAACTCCAAAAATACGTCGCTGGACATGTAAAACTGAACGCCCTCCAAGCCCATTCCGTCATATTCCGCCATTACGGCGTCCGCACGGGAGGCCTCGACCACGACCATAATTTTTATGACCTTCAGATCGTGGTGCGCCGAAATATAATCGGCCAAATTGCCGACAACTTTAAGCGGCGCGCCGGTAATGCGCGCGTACTCGAGGTTTATCTCGTTTTTCTCACGGACGTAAACCGTATCCGCATCGTAAAAATGCGTGTAGACCTGAAGCTCCTCTCCTTTTTTCAGTATTTTATAAACGGTATCGGGATTGATGTAATCACAGTACAGAAGCCGCCCGGAGGTATCGGCGATATGAGTGCCCTGAAACCCTGCGACCGCAATGCGCTGCTTGTCTATACCGAGAAATTCCTTCCACGGATCCATGGAGCTCGACATTCTGCCGGTGCACACGACAAAACTGCCGCCGCGCGCTATATAATCCTTTATAGCGTCCGCACTGCGCTGTCCGACGGTAAGATCGTCCCTCAGAAGCGTGCCGTCGAAATCGGAAAAAATCAAATCGTACTTCATATAACCTCCTGATATCCGTATTATAACCTTTAGCCCCGATTAAATCAATCGTTTAGACAATTAAGGCGCGTTATCTGACTTTTCCTTGTGAAAATAGTCGTAAATATTCTGCGCCGTAGATTTATCGATACCCTCGACCGCCGCCAGCGTTTCGGCGGAGGCCTGCTTTATGTCATCGAAATTTTCAAAAGCGCGCAACAAAAGAGCGCGGCGCTTAGGCCCGACTCCTGCGATTGCGTCCAGCTCCGAATTATAGCGGCGTGAACGCAGCTTGCGATGATAGGTAATCGCAAATCGGTGCGCCTCGTCCCGCACCCGCTGCAAAAGCCGAAGCGCGTAATTATCCCGGCCGAGAACTATCGGATCCGGCGAATGCGGAGTAAAAATTTCCTCCTCGCGCTTTGCAAGTCCGACCATGGGAATATCTGTCTCTTATACACATCTCCGAGCCCACGAG
>USBU01000117.1 GCA_900553005.1 uncultured Eubacteriales bacterium
CGAGATGTAGCTCCGTCTCGTGGGCTCGGAGATGTGTATAAGAGACAGGTGCTATAATATAGAAAAAAGTTTCGGAGGACGTTATTAAATGTATATTCTTGTTGAAGCGGATCGCGACGTAAGATTAGGGGAAGTCATCGTTATCAAATCCGATAATGCCGGCGGGATAGGCGCGTTTCTTATCGGCGGAGAGAAAATAGGGGAGCTCAGCGGCTCGCAGCCCGAGGGCTGTCTGGATTACTGGACGGTAGCGGGGGCGCTTTACGATAACCGCGTGCTGTGCGAGGTCGCAATAAAGTGCGGCGGCACGCTTATTCTTCATACCGAAAGCCGTCTTTTCGCTTCTTTGAGGACGATAAAGCGCGTCGAAATCGAAGGTTACGGAATGGCTGTGTGTAAATAATCAAAAAAAATGCCGAAACAGCTCTTATTCGTTTTGAGAAAAATTTATTTTATGTTAAAATAGCTAATAATAGCGTAACAAAACGAGGAGTGCTTTTTTAATGAAAGTATTTAAATGGATTTATTATCCTGTGTTGATTCTTTTGCTGCTTGCGCTGGTCGCGTTCGGTTTTACCGGCGTCGCTCTTTCCGACTCGAGCGCCGAGTTTGGCGCGGATGCTCGCGCGGCCGTGGATAAGCATATAAAATCGATCACTGATCTCGGCAGCCATAATGCGGGGCTGAACGGAAATCTTACTTCGGTTGCCGATTATATTCGTTCTTCCGTCCGCGAGGGCGATAAGGTGAAATACCGTCCCACGGATTATCCCGACGCCGACGGTATCAATTCTAAAACCGTATTTTCCGTAACGGACGGCGCGCCCCAGCCGTCAATAGTAAATCAGAGCGCGGTCATTCTTCAGTCTACCGCCGAAAAGATGAACACTATAGAGGACGGCACCTATTACGTTGACCGTACCGTAAATAACCTTGTCGTGGCAATTCCCGGCTCCGATACTATTGCTAAGTACGCCGATCCGGACAACGAGCAGCTTTCTTACGGCGACGCGGTAATGTTTACCGCCCATTACGATTCTTCCTCTGTCAACGCCGGCGCGTCGGACAATACTGCGGCCGTCGCAAACATGATAGAGATGATAAGGAAAGTCGTCGATAGGGAGTCCGTATATAAAAACGACTTGCTTTTCGTGTTCACCTCCGGCGAGGAGGAAGGCGCTTTGGGGGCGTATGCTTTTAAGTATCAGTTTACCGGCTTCAACGATATCTATTCGCGCGTCAAGGTGGCGTTCAATTTCGACGCGGTGGGCGGCTCCGGCGCGCTTATTATGTCCGAGGCTACCGGTTCAGGCGCGGCCATTGTTTCCGCTTACGCCGCCATGGGTGGCAGATCTTATTCAAGCTCCGTATTCTCGGCTCTCTTTGCCGACGAAAATAAAATTACGGATTTTGAAATTTACGACGATATCGCCGCGCTTAATTTCGTTACCGCGGGCGACGATAATACCGGCACCGCTTTCGACACTCCCGACAATCTGGACAAGGGAGTAGTCAACGCTTTCGGCAACATGATGAACCGCGCCGTCGATTATTTCGGCGACAGGTCTCTTGGCGGATATGCCGATACCGCGTCCGCTGGCTTCTTCAATTATTTAGGACTGACCGTTTGGTACGCGGAATTTGCCGCATATATTATTGCCGCCATTATCGTTTTGCTGGTTGCGGCGATAGTCTTTGTTGCCGTCAGAAAGAAAACTATAAATCTTGTAAAGGCAGGACTCGGCGCGGCTGTTCAGGCGCTGACTGCGGCTGCGACGCTGGTTTGCCTGTTTGTCGCTTATCTGATTATTTCGCTTATTCTGACGGGCTTCGAGGTTATAAACATTAACGCGCTTGCTTCTGTGGTTTACACCAACATCGGGCTTTTGGTATTTTCGATAATCCTGGCGCTTACGCTGTCGGTGATATTCTATTCCGTATTTAAAAAGGTTTTTGCCGTCCGCGCAACGGACGTAGTAAGGGGCAATGCTTTGATCATTGCGCTTTTGGCGGTAATATTCTGCTTTGCGGCGCCCGAGGTCAGCTACATTTTCTTCATTGTTGCTTTGCTTCAGATGGTAGTTATGCTGCTTAGCGCGGTATTCAAGCTCAGATTCAAGGAGAAATTCGGCTTCGATATTGAGAGACTTTTCCTTTACGCGATACCCGCGATATTGATGCTGCCCGTGCTTTGCGCCGATCTTTACCTTGCGACTAAAGTTACGCCGCTTATCATGCTGCCCGTGTATCTGGTAATGTTTGTTCTTTACGGCGGAGCGATTATGCCTTACGCGGATTATCTGCGCCGTCCCTTGGCTAAGCTCGCGGCTAAAATGCCCGCACGCACCGTCAGAGTGGAGCGCGTCGTTACCGAGAAAATAGAGGACGAGGCCAAAAAAGGCAAATTTACCGAGGTTACTCACGCCAAAATTTTTAAGGAAAAGACGCCTCGCACGTATTCTAACTCTTTCGGCATTACGTTGGCGGCCGTATTAAGTTCCGTTGCCATAATTTTGTTTTCTGCTTTCGGCGGCGGATTCGGAAGCGGAATATCAACCGCTTACGGCTATTACGACGAAATTTATAAGGACGCTTTAGTTTACGTTTGGGATAACGGGACCGAAACGCTTGAGGTGCGCGATCTCGACGCGTACAAGTATATTGCCCGCTATGTGGACGGCTTTGAATGGAATGCAGAGAAAAATGCTTACGTTAAGGCGGACAGCTCCGGCAGCATGGCTATTCCGACTAAACTTTCGGTAGCCGCCGACAGCGCAAACAGCAAGCTGTTTACGGTCACTACTTCTGAGACCGGTACAAGCCGCATATCCGTTACGCTGTCAGATTTCGGCGCGGGCTCCTTGGATAAAATTACTTTTACCGCCGTCGGCGGCAAGGAATCCTCGTTTGACCTTTCGCTCAGCGAGGAAGAAACGCTGACTTTCGAGCTTCCGTTCGGATTCGAGTCGGGATTTACCTTTGAGATCGAGGGCGATGCTGAAGGCATGACGGTATCCGTAGAGCAGAGGGGCTCCAATACCCAGCTTGCCAACAATCATTCGGATTTCAGCGTGCTGAAGGAAGCTTATTCCCTCGACGAGAATATCAAGAATAATCTTAAAATGAGCATAGTTATGAAGACTACTGCTTCGTTTACTTTCTGATTTGGTTGAATTTTCATTTAGTTAAACGCACGGTTTTTTGGCCGTGCGTTTTTGTATAAAAAGCTGTTAGCGGCGTCGGAAATAATGATTTGCAAGATTTTTTTAGCCGAAAAACAAAATACATGAGACGCCTGCGTTTTAATATGCCGTTTAATTTGCTCCGGGATAGTTCATATTATTCGGGTAAAATAAAACAGCCGCGGTCCTGTGCGGCTGTTAAGATAAATTTAAATATGAACTTACTGTCTTTTCAACTTCCGGTTTTATCGCAATTAAGCGTTAAGTACGTTTTTCATGTCATACATGCCCGGCGGCATATCCTTTATGAAATCCGTTGCCTTAAGCGCGCCGTTTGCGAAAATTTTTCGGGACAGAGCCGTATGCGACAGCGTAATTATTTCATCGTCTCCCGCAAAAATTACGTCGTGCTCGCCTACGATCGTACCGCCGCGGACAGCGTGAATTGCGACGTCGCGCTTGTCGCGCTTTGCCTGACCTTCACGGCCGTATATAAATTTAGCGTCGGTTTTGATTTCCCTGATTTTTTCCGCCAGCATCAGCGCTGTGCCGGACGGAGCGTCCGCTTTTTGGTTATGATGTTTTTCTACGATTTCTATGTCAAAGCTATCGCAAAGCGCCGCCGTAGCCTTTTCAACCAGATCTAGCAGAAGATTCACTCCGATGCTCATATTGCCGGATTTTAGAACGGCGACGGATTCCGACAGTTTTTTTATTGTTTCAAGCTGATTGCCGTTATACCCGGTGGTTGCTATTACTACGCTTTTATTGTATTTTTCTGACAGAGCCGCTACCTCTTCAATCAGCTCCGGCCGTGAAAAATCGATAATTACGTCAAAGTCCCCAGGTATATCTTTAATATTGTCGTAAGTTTTTACGGACGGGTGGGGAAGCTTATCAAAGCCTCCGGCAATCTCGTAACCGCCGGCGGCCGCGCATTCGACTATGGCGCGTCCCATTTTGCCGTTAATTCCGAAAACAAAAACTTTTGTCATTTTTCCCTCCCGAGCTAATTGATGAGCTTAAGCGCGCGCATTGCTTTTTCTAGCTTTTCGGCATTCTGCGGTTCCATTTCCGTAAGCGGCAGCCTGGGAACCCCGGCATCAAAGCCCAAAAGATTCATGGCCTTTTTGACCGGTATCGGATTGACCTCGGAAAACAGGTTTTTTATAAGATCGCTCAAAGCAAATTGCTGCTCTCTCGCCTTTGTCCAATCGCCGCTGAAAGCGCTGTCGGTAATGTTTTTCATAAGTTCAGGCGTAACGTTTGCCGCTACCGAAATAACGCCCTTAGCTCCCAGCGTCATGCCTATGTAGGTGAGAGAATCGTCCCCGAGATAGACATCCAGCTTGTTTTCGGCAAGCCGCAACAGCTCCTGCAGCTGAAGCGCGTTGCCGCTGGCTTCCTTTATGGCGGCTATGTTTTTTTCGCCGCTGAGCTTAAGCGCGGTTTCCGGCAGAATATTAACGCCTGTGCGTGAAGGAACGTTATACATTATTATGGGGACGTTAACTTTTTCTGCTACCGCGGAGTAATGCGCTATAATTCCGGCCTGCGTACACCTGTCTCTTATACACATCTCCGAGCCCACGAGACG
>USBU01000118.1 GCA_900553005.1 uncultured Eubacteriales bacterium
TAGCTCCGTCTCGTGGGCTCGGAGATGTGTATAAGAGACAGCTCTTTTACGGCATCAAGCTTATAAAAATTTTTTACGCCTTGCAACTCGCTGATTTTTCCCGTCCGAGCTTTCCTTACGCCATGAACCTACGCTTGCAATACTCGCCGCCGGCTTAGTAGAGCGTCGTTTCGGCGCGCGGCGGTCCGCATCCTGAAACGATAATACGGAAAACAAAAGTACGCAGTCCGCCGAAAACGCACCGAAAAGCCGCGGCCAAACGCATAAACAACATGGAAAAAGCCGCGGCCAAACGCTGATTTCTGATTATTATATATTATAAAACTGCATAAAACTGACTTGCGTCCGCAAAATCTCCTGACGGGCAAGGGATGACGGCTATTTAAAACGCGGCTACGGCATATACTCGCGGCGCTGAGAATCGTCCTGAACGCCGACAAGATCGCCTATAAGCCGGCGGGTTTCCGGCTCGTCATAAGTCTGCACTCTCAGACTTAAGCTGTCGCCGGACTTTAACACCTTGTCGCCGTCCTTATCCATGCGCGCGTCCGAAGCGGCGTTCTGGCCGGCGCGAACGACCTGCAGGACAAGACATGACGGCGGCCAAAAAATATCGCGGGTGGTTTTTCCCACCACGAAGGAGTCGTCCTTTACGGTAACGGAAAATTCTACTATATGCGGTTTCTCATCCCGATGCATGACCTTAAGCTTGCGCTCCAGCACAACCTCGTACAGCGGCTTAACGCCAACGAGCTCCATAAACACAAACGCAATCAGCACTCCTGCTGCGGAAAAAAGAATATTGTTAAAACCGCCCAGAGCCTCGATAAAAAAAACTATGGCCGTAATCGGAGCGCGGAGCGTCGCGCCCAGAAAAGCGGATATCGTAACGGTAACGATTATCGAATAATATTCCGAAGGTACGCCCAAAAAAACAAGCAATTCGGCAAGCAAACCGCCAGCCAGCGCGCCGACTGTCAGCACCGGAATAAACAAACCGCCCGTCGCTCCGGCGCCGCCGCAAAGAATAATCATGACTATTTTGACGATAAGCAGCACAAGCAGCATATACCATACATAGCCGCGCTCCAGCACAGACTCGATTACGCCGTGGCCGCTTCCGGCCGCCGCGGGAAGCGCCAGCGCTACCGCTCCGGCAACCAGAAACAGCGCGACAAGCTTTACCCAAACCGGCACCGCTGCGATTTTTTCGCTAAGCAACCTGTACATGAGAGTAAAGCCCTTTATAAACACCACCGCCGTCAATGCGGCGACAATCCCGGCAACAAGACCGATCCAATAATACCTGACCGGCACGGAAACGAAAGCCGTCAGGGAAAACATTGCCGTCGAGCGGCCGAAAAGCAATCCCAATACCTCGCTTGTCGCGGCGGCAAACACGACGGACGACATGGCTACCATCAAAATCATCGGAGAAAATCGCTTGTGAACCTCCTCCAGCGCGAAAATCATACCCGTAGCCGGCGCGCCGGTAGCAACCGCAAAGCCGGCGGCCGCTCCGCCCGTCATGACGTAACGATCCCAAGCCGGATTACGATTGAAAAGATTGTTTGTGCCACGTCCCAAAGAAGTGCCTATAAGCACGCTCGGGCCCTCGTTGCCGAGAGGAAGTCCGGCAAAAAAAGCTATGTAGCTGTTTACTATCATACTCAGAAACGTGCGCAGCCACCTGAACGTAATAAGCCCGCGCAAAATCCCCTCGGCAGTCGGAATTCCTCCGCCGGCGACCGCCGGCGCGCCTTTAATAATAAACGCCATGCACAGCGCAAGACCGACAAGCGCAATAAACATTAACGGCACAAACGCGGGATTCTCCAGTATAAGCCCGTAAATATGAGTTGAAGCGGCCCCGATAAACTCCGCTCCCCATTTAAAAAAGAAAATCGCCGCGCCTGTAATTACGCCCGTAAGCCCGCTTACGACAAAACCGGGCAGAATAACGTTTTTTATATACGTCGCTTTTTCCTTGCCTTTCATAACACCGCCGAATAACGATAAAAAATTCAAATGGCGCGGAACAATCCTGTCGTTTTCTCCCGCGCTCATTTCTATATTATAGTCTCTATCCGCTTGTTTGGCAACAGTTTTGAGCCCTGCCGCAGGCAAAAAAATCAGACTGAAGCATGCTGACCGCAGTTTTGCCAAAATCTTGTAAGCGAATACAGGTCTATCCATATTTCCCCGTTTCCGTCCACCTGACTTTCGTCGAAAATCAGCTGCAGTCCTATATGCAAATGGGGTTTTGTCTTCATGTTGACGTTTTCTTTTACGGAATAACCCGTTACGCCCAGATAACCTATCGGCTGACCTGCGGCTACGGTTACGCCTTTTTCTATCCCTTCGAAATAAGGCTTATCCTTACGAAGGTGCGCGTAATAGTAATATCTTTTTTTATCGGCTGAACGTATCCCCACGCGCCATCCGCCGTAACGGTTCCAGCCGCACTCGACTATTTCTCCGCCCTCGACGGCGACTATGGGCGCGCCCACGCTTCCCATGATATCATGACCGAGATGACGCCGCTTAAAACCGTAGCTTCTGGCGTTACCGAAGTCGTCGTAATGCGAAAACCAATGGCCGGAGGCAAGCGGGAAATATGAGGTAAGGCCGTAACTTCCGTCAGAGCGCTCGCCGAAGCTGCCGCCGAACACAGCCGCATAACAGTCCGTATAATATTTGTAATACTTGCTTTCGCCCAGCGCGTCCTTTACCGAGCCGCCGTTTTTTTTAAGCGCGGCAAAAAGTTCGTTGAGACGCTTTACGTCCCGCTTAGATTCAAAGCTGTTGCCGTTTTTGCACGCAAGATACGCCAGCGAATCGATGAAACCGAACTGCGAATCGCCCTCCGCCCGTGCACGGCAGTCAAGCGAATAAGCGGCTTTAAGCACCTCGTAAGGCACTTTAAAATCAACCCATTTGATAAAATCCTTGTTTTCGGTCTTATCCGCATCGTCATTCTCGTCATGCGCCGCCGCGCAAAAGGAGACGCTTTCCGCTTTCGCCGAAGATAATTCAGCCGAAGATAATTCAACGGCCGGCGAATGCGGCAGAATCAAGGACACGGCCGAGCAAATAAAAGTTACAATCGCCGTAAGTATTTTTTTCATAAGAATAATATGGACTAAAACGGTATATTTTATGTAACTAATAAACAGGTGACGCCGCCAAAGACGCTTGTCCGGATGCGAGATACGCTGAACCATAAACGAAAAAGCCCTTTAATTCCAATCGGCAACAGCTGTCTGCCGTACTGCTTTCCAGCCTATTAAATATCCGCCTGCGCGTAAAATCAATCGCCATCGCGCTTTTATAAAAAAAGCGGCGCAATATACGCGCCGCTTCCGCCGTTAAATTTTTTCAGGCGGGACGGGAACATGAACGCTTTTAATCGGTGCGCCGAGAATTTCCCTTTTAGGCGCCACATACTGCAAAGCGTTGAGAATGACCTTTTGCACGTCCTTATTTTTATAAGTGGGCAAGGTCTCGTGTCCGGGCCGGAAATAAAAAATTTTGCCGTAGCCGCGGTTGAACACGCAGCCAGAGCGCATTACTTCTCCGCCGCGGAACCAGCTGATAAAAACCAACTCGTCGGGCGCTGGGATAGAAAACTGCTCGCCGTACATTTCCTCATGCTCGATGTCGATATACGGCCCAATCCCCTCCGCAATCGGATGAGCGGGCTCGATAACCCAAACGCGCTCATTTTCACCCATTTCGCGCCAGGAAAGCGCGCCGGACGTCCCGAGAAGCCGCTGCATCGGACGGGACTCGTGCGCGGAATGAAGCGGAAGAAATCCCATGCCCCGATTTACGTAATCCGCAACCATATCGACTACGGCCGGATTTACGGTGCCGTGATACCAATGCCCCCACCAAACGAGGACGTCGGTCTCTTTCAGTATCTGCTCGGTAAGCATCGTGCCGTCGTCGTCTTTATCGTGAACAAGCATCGTCACTTCGTGTCCGGCAGACGCTATAAAGGAGCGGAGACATTCGTTCATGCCCTCGGGATAAGAGCGAAGCGCTTCCTCTCCGTCCATGCTGGCGTTATGCTCTGTAAATACGGTAACTTTCATTTTAAAACACTCTCCTCAAAGTATGAATTGACGGATAAACTCCGCCGTGAACTCCACGCCCTTTACGCCGCGCTCTCCTCTCCAAACAGCGGAGTGAGGCTCTATGCTGAGGTCGCCGTCGTAACCGCGGGAATAAAGAATTGCAAACAGAGATCGCCAGTTGATGTCGTCCATACCCGCGGGCGGATCGTCCACTTTGCTCCGGCCGGCATGCACCGTGCCCTTGACGTGAACGTGAGCGACGCGCTTTCCCCAATCGGAGAGCTCGGCAAGATAATCGCCGCCGCGGTTATACGAATGCGACGCGTCAAACTTGATGTAAAGCTCGGGAAGCTCGCCCAGAACGACCTCCCATTCCCGAGGCGAAACGACAAAATTATTCCAGTCGCAGTTTTGCACCGCTATTTTAATTCCGGAGCCGGCCGCTCTTTTTAAAAGCATATCGAAAAAGCGGATCGCATTTGCGTAATTTTTATACAGACTGATGCTGTCGTCGTAATTTATACCGCACACAAACGTCCTTGCGCCCACGTTTACGGCGGCGTCAAGCAGTCTGAAATAGCCGTCAAGCTGTTTTTTATCTATTACTCCGCCCGACTGCAAAGTATGATTCCTGTCTCTTATACACATCTGACGCTGCCGACGACTTAA
>USBU01000119.1 GCA_900553005.1 uncultured Eubacteriales bacterium
GTCTATCGATTTTATCGGTAAAATCAAAAATAGCCGCAATAAAGGGCTTGTCCGAAGCAATTTAAACCGCAAATCGGTTTATATCCCGACGATAAACTGCGGTTAATAATAACGGAATTATTTTTTCCAGCGATACTCGCAGTCGAAAAGCATGCACTTTTCGCAGCGGCGATCGCACGAGGGCATATCGGGAGGGCAATCGCATTCCTTTTCGTCCGGGGCGGAGCAATCGCACTCCGGCGGCGGACAGAAATCAGTGCGGGATTCAGAGCCGTTGATGTCGACGATTATAACGTCCTCACCCAGCTTTTTTACGCAACGCCACGGAATGAATACTTCCTGCCCCTTGCCGAAAAGACTGCGCTTTAAATACGGCGTAACGATTCCCTTGATTTTTCCCGATTCGTTGGAAAAAACAATGTCGGTGATTTTGCCCAATCGTCTGCCGTCGCAGGCGTTGATGACTTCCTTACACCTTAATTCCGAAAATGAAATTTCATAATTTACGTTATTCATAGTCCGTACACAATATATATGCGCGCAACTGCACATTGTTACAAATAATTTTTATTCGGCGGTATATTTTTGCTTTTCTAATGCAAGAATACAAATACGAGTCGCGCTTTAAAACGGTGCGGCCGGATTTTTACCACGGAGGAAGTTATGGCAAAACGCGTTGAAATCTGCGGAATCGACACCGGAACTCTGCCCAAGCTGAGTCACGAACAGACTATTGATCTTTTGAAAAAAGCTCAAAAAGGCGACGAATCAGCCAAAGAGGAATTTATAATGGCCAATATGCGGCTGGTACTCAGCATAGTTCAGCGCTTTTATAATAAAAAAGAAGCGGTTGACGATATTTTTCAGGTCGGCTGCATAGGACTCATAAAAGCAATGGATAATTTCAATACCGAGCTTAACCTGAGATTTTCCACTTATGCCGTACCGATGATAATCGGCGAAATCAGACGCTTTTTGCGCGACAGCTCTCCCGTAAGGGTAAGTCGTTCAATACGCGACACGGCATACAAAGCGATAACCGCAAGACAGGAGCTTGAAAGCGCGGGTAACCGAGAAGCCAGCATGGAGGAAGTTGCCGCCGCGCTGAACATGCCGCTTTCCGATCTTGTGTACGCTATGGACGCCATTTCAGATCCCGTCTCGCTGTTTGATCCCGTGTATCACGACGGAAACGAAACGGTCATGATCATGGATCAGGTAAGCGACCTTAAAAACTGCGACGAAAAATGGATAACCAACGTCTCGATAAGCGAAGCGATTGAAAAGCTTAACGAGCGTGAACGCGAAATTTTACTGCTGCGATTTTACGAAGGCAAAACGCAAGTTGAGGTATCCGAGGAAATAGGCATTTCACAAGCGCAAGTTTCGAGACTGGAAAAAAACGCAAAAAACGCGCTGAAAAAAAGCATGGCTTAGCGCTGAAATAAGTTTAAAGTTGAAAAACGGATTCGACAGGATTCGTTTTTTCTTTTCCGGCTAAATACGGCAAACTCGAAATAAATTAAACAACCGGCGTTTCGGCTTTCGACCGAGCTAAGTTAATTTTAACAGCACGTTAAAACCGGTCAAAATATCACGGCAATAAAAATATACGCCTCCGTTTTCAGAGGCGTATATAAACCTTTTATTAAAATAAACTTACATTCTATACGGTCCCATTAAGGAAAAATTATTTATAAAGCTTTTGCAATCTCCTTTTTAAGCCTTACGATTATCTTTTTTTCAAGTCTTGAAATATACGACTGAGATATTCCCATAAGGTCGGCAACCTCCTTCTGTGTTTTTTCCTCTCTCCCCTCAAGTCCGAAACGCATTTCCATAATAGCTTTTTCGCGTGCGGAAAGCTTATTTATAGCGTCCCACAAGAGCTGTTTCTCCACGGTATTTTCGATATTTTTGGAAACCAAATCAGGCTCCGTACCCAAAATATCGCTCATTAACAGCTCGTTGCCTTCAAAATCTACGTTCAGCGGCTCGTCAAGAGAAACCTCCGACTTGATCCTGATGATGCGGCGCAGATACATAAGTATTTCGTTTTCAATACAGCGAGACGCATACGTGGCAAGCTTTATGTTTTTTTCGGGGGCAAAGCTGTTGACCGCCTTTATAAGCCCTATTGTCCCTACCGAAATAAGATCCTCGATATCCACTCCTGTATTGTCGAATTTACGAGCAATGTAAACTACCAGACGGAGATTTCGCTCTATTAGAACGGACTTTACCGTAGCGTCGCCCTCGGAAAGCTTTTTAAGAGCTTCCGTTTCCTCCTCCGGGGAAAGGGGAACCGGCAAAGCGTCGTTGCCGGTAATATAATACAGCACCGTTTCATCAGTAAAGCCGAGCAGTCTTTTAATAAATTCCAACAGTTTTTTTAGCTTCATAGCCGTAAATCTCCTTCGCGTACTTTACGCAAAAAACGTTATTTCTACCGTCACATCAGCGACGGATGCAAAATGGCGTCATATCCGATTGCATCCTTAAGCGGAGAAAAGGACACGCCTACCATTACATCATATAATATATTCGCTTTGTCCCGCGAATATAATACAAAAGCGTCGGGGCGCAACAATAAAATTTTACTCTTTCCGCCCGCTACCGTCGATATGTCCATATAATGCGCATCCTTTTGCAGCGTATCTCCGCGGCCGGAAAACATTATTCTGAATTGCTCGTCCGTAACGTTGCCCATCAGACTTTTAGCGCTTAAAATTATTACCGGCAATCCGCTGACCTTATCGTAGAGCCTGTTGCCGGTATCCATAAGCCCGCGGAAATTCATTGTATTGCCGAGAACGGAAAGCGAAAAATCATAAATTACTCCGCCGAGATCTTTGATACGATGAAATCTGACCGCAATTTTTCTTACCGCCAAATAACAGAAAAATACGCCTATGACAACTGCGGAAATCGGAAAATCCAGCATATTTACGCGCATTGCCTCAGACGCGTCTCCGCTTATGAAAAAACCGATTCCAAACATCGCTCCGCCGAAAAGAAACGTCAGCCCGAGAAACGTCAGCGAACACAAAATAAACTTTTGTCCGCCGGCAAACAGTATAAGGCTAAGCGCAAGCCAAAGCGAAAGCTTTATAATCACCACCCAGACGTCGCTCTCGACAAACGGATAACAAACGGCGACAGCCGTACCGACCGTTGCAGCCGCGGCCGCTCTCAGCTTTGGCACCCGTTTTAACAATATGCGGTAAGTGAGCGCCGCAAGCATATAAGTCACGACGAAATTATCAAGTATGACATATTCTATGTAAGCGCTCATGACGCGATTATATCACCCTAGAGCACAAGAAAAAACGATATTTTTGTCTATACGGCGCGGATAATGACGCTTTAATCTTCCATTAACGGAATCACATATGCGCTTGCCTCCGATTTTTATTTCAACGGAAATTTATAACCTTAAGCCAAAGCGACAAGCCGCACGCTTACGCTGTATCAATAAGCAAAAACCCCGCGCATACAAAAAAAGACGCCTCCGACAGGAAGCGCCTTAAACGGAAATATAAATTATTTACTTTTTATTTTTATTATTCAGTCTGCGCAAAAATTCCGGAAAATCGTCTTCTACAGAAATCCTTGAAGAATTTACGGGCGCCGCGGGCTGAGGCTGGGCGACAGGCTGAGGCTGCGCCTGACGAGCGAAAGGCGGCTCCTGTCCCGCCGGATTAAACCCGAAAAGCTCTTGCTGAACGGACTGTCGCGGCTGCGCCTGCGGCTGTCTTGCTTCATTCTGAACGGGAGGCGCGGTCTGAGCCTGCATAGCAGCGCGCTGCGCCTTCTCGTCGATAAAACCGGTAGCGATTATCGTCACCATGATTTCCTCGTTCATAGATTCGCGAATATCCGCGCCGAAAATAATATTGGCTCCGGGAAGAACAACCTCGCGCACAAGCTGGGTCGCTTCCTGAATTTCATCTAGCGTAACGTCGGGAGAGCCCATTATGTTGAGGATAACCTTGGAAGCGCCCTCGATGGAAGTTTCGAGCAGCGGACTGAAAACAGCCTGCTTAACGGCGTCCACCGTGCGCTTTTCGCCCTTGCCGCGGCCTATACCCATATGAGCTATACCGCTGTTGCGCATTACGGTGCAAACGTCGGCAAAATCCAGATTTATGAGAGCCGGAGTAACGATAAGATCGCTTATACCCTGTATACCTTGACGAAGCACGTCGTCGGCGTGCTTAAACGATTCCAGTATCGGGAGACGCGACGCGAATTGCATAAGCTTTTCATTGGGAATGACCACAAGCGTATCGACAACCTTTTTAAGATTTGCAATACCTATCTCGGCATGATCCATCCTGGGTCTGCCCTCAAACGCAAAAGGCTTGGTTACCACTGCCACCGTAAGCTTGCCCATTTCCTTGGCAATGCTTGCAATTACCGGAGCGGCGCCAGTACCCGTGCCGCCGCCCATGCCGGCAGTAATAAATACAAGATCGGCGTCCTTTATCGCCTCGGAAAGCGCAAGTCTGCTTTCCTCCGCAGCCTTCTGTCCTTTTTCGGGATCGGCGCCGGCGCCCTGTCCGTGCGTAAGCTTATCTCCGATCTGTATACGGTGCTCGGCTTTGGACATGCTGAGCGCCTGAAGATCGGTGTTGACGGCGATAAAGCGCGCGCTTTTCAGTCCCGCTTCAATCATACGGTTTACGGCGTTATTTCTGTCTCTTATACACATCTCCGAGCCCACGAGACGGAGCTACA
>USBU01000120.1 GCA_900553005.1 uncultured Eubacteriales bacterium
GATCTACACCTATTAAGTCGTCGGCAGCGTCAGATGTGTATAAGAGACAGTTATAAAGGCGCAGACATGCTGCACTATCGGTATACGATAAAACTTAAATAAATTTATCGGACAATAGCGCGGATTTTAAAAGTCTGCGCTTTTTAATGCCTATTAATCTGCTGTTTACCGATTTTTTATGCGCCGTTTCCGGCGGAAAAGTTCTTGCATACGCCGCGAATAATGTGGTATAATCACAGTACTATGAACGAATTGTTTGAACTTGTTTCGGAATATAAGCCGACGGGAGATCAGCCTGAGGCAATAGAGCAACTGAGCGAGGGAATACTTGACGGATTAAGGCATCAGGTGCTGCTGGGCGTAACGGGCAGCGGCAAGACCTTTACCATGGCGAATATCATCAAAAACGTCGGCCGGCCCGCGCTGATACTTGCGCATAATAAAACGCTCGCGGCGCAGCTTTGCAACGAAATGCGCGAGTTTTTTCCCAATAACCGCGTGGAGTTTTTTGTAAGCTATTATGATTATTATCAGCCCGAGGCCTATATTGCCAGCACCGATACCTATATTGAAAAGGACCTTGCCATAAACGACGAGATTGATAAGCTGCGTCATTCGGCTACCTGTTCTTTGCACGAACGCCGCGATACCATTGTCGTAGCGTCCGTTTCCTGCATATACGGTTTGGGCGCTCCTGAGGAATATTACCGGCTGTCGGTTTCTCTGCGGCCGGGCGATAAGCTGGAGCGCGACGAGCTTATCCGCAGGCTGGTCGGCATAAATTACAAGCGTAACGATACCGAGGCCGAGCGTACCAATTTCCGCGTTAAGGGCGATACGGTTGATATTTTTATCGCGTCGTCCTCCGATCACGGCGTGCGCGTGGAATTTTTCGGCGACGAGATAGATTCGATAAGTGAATTTGACATAGTGTCCGGGCGCATTGTTTCAAGGCTTAACCACGTCGCGATTTTTCCCGCGTCGCATTATGCGGTCGCGCGTGAAACGCTCAACTGCGCGGTTCAGGCCATTCTGCGCGACATGGATGATCAGGTCAGATATTTCACGGATATGAATAAGCTTATAGAGGCTCAGCGCATAGGTCAGCGCGTTACTTACGACGTTGAAATGATGAGGGAAATCGGCTATTGCAGCGGAATAGAAAACTATTCGCGCTATTTCGACGGACGCCGGCCTGGAGAGCCGCCGTTTACGCTGCTGGATTACTTTCCGCGCGACTTTATAATGTTTATCGACGAAAGCCATATGACGATTCCTCAGCTGCGCGCGATGTACCGCGGAGATTTGGCCAGAAAAAAATCGCTTGTGGATTACGGCTTCCGTCTGCCCGCGGCATACGATAACAGGCCGCTTAACTTTGATGAATTCAACCAGCGGGTAGGTCAGCTGATTTATGTGTCGGCGACGCCCGCGCCCTACGAGCTTAATCTTGCCGGCCCCGCGGTAGCCGAGCAGATCATCCGTCCAACGGGGCTTTTGGACCCGGAGGTTATAATCCGGCCCGTTCAGGGACAGATTGACGATCTTTTGACGCGCATAAGGGAGACCGTAGCTAAAAACGGCCGTGTGCTTGTAACTACGCTGACGAAAAAAATGTCGGAAAGCCTTACTTCCTATCTTGCCGAAAACGGAGTCAAGGTCAGATATCTCCATTCGGATATCGATACGATGGAGCGCATAACCATTGTAAACGATCTCCGCGCGGGGGAATTCGACGTTGTTGTCGGTATCAATCTTTTGCGCGAGGGCCTGGATATACCGGAGGTAATGCTTGTCGCTATTCTCGATGCGGACAAGGAGGGCTTTCTCCGCAGCGAAACTTCACTGATTCAGACGATAGGCCGCGCCGCGCGCAACGCCGACAGCTACGTCGTAATGTACGCCGACAATATAACAGGTTCGATGCGCCGCGCGCTGGACGAGACCGAACGCCGCCGCGAAAAGCAGAAGAGGTACAATGCCGAGCACGGCATAACGCCGCGCACAATTATTAAAAAAATCTCGAATACTATCGAGATTACAAAGTCCGCTTCCGATAAGGTGGATATAAAGGATATTCCGGCAGAGCTGGAAAAGCTTAAAAGCCTTATGGCCGTCGCGGCTAAATCATTGGATTTCGAGACCGCTATAAAAATGCGCGACCGTATGGCCGAGCTGAAAAAAATTCAGTCCAAGTTTTCCGGCCGCCGCGGAGGAGACATTATCTGATATTTCCGGCAGGACGGAAATATCGGCAGACATACCGGATTATTTGCGCCGATTATTGAATATAACTCAGAGGTAAATTAAATGTTGCATAATTATTACGGCAGTCTTTGTACCATGATGTATGAAATTTTGCACAAGCAAGCGCCGCGGGACGAATTGGATTTTTATCTTTCTTACGCCGATAAAAATCACAGGATATTGGAGCCGCTATGCGGCAGCGGACGTTTTTTTGTGCCGTTTGCCGAAAAAGGCTTCAACATATGCGGCATAGATTCATCGGGAGAAATGCTGCGCGAGCTGCAAAGAAAATTACCGGGCGCGCAAGTCGAGCAAAATGATATTCTTAATTTTTCCGCTGAAGAAAAATTCGATTATATTTTTATAACTTCTGGCTCCGTTTCTCTGTTTACGGATATTGAACAATGCAAATCCGTTTTACGCGTTATAAAGGGGCTGCTGGCAGCCGAAGGGAAATTCGTTTTTGCGGTCGATACCGTTGCGGACAGATGTGCCGACGATGCCGAATACAGGACGGCCGTTTCCGTAAAAACAGCAGAAGGCTTTGATTTGATATTAAAAAATAAAAACCGTTACGACGATCGGACGCAAACACAATTTTCGCCGGGCGTTTATGAGCTGTATGACGGCGGCAAATTACTTCAAAGCGAGGAGATGGATTTTCGGACGCATTTATATAAATTCGGGGAAATGGAATCGTATTTGAGGGAAATCGGTTTTTCGTCGGTCAAGGCTTATTCTTCCTTTTCCAAGGAAATCGCAGTTAACGACAAGTGCGAAATGCTGCTGTACGAATGCGGTCTTTAAAGTGTTTTATGTTGACTTGATTCAGCTTGCAGTTTAATTTCGGCGCATTTTTATAGCGCTGCTCCCGTTTCAAGCCGCATAAAGAGTTTTAATATTTTTTTTTGAACGTATAGGTGTATCGAATATTATTTTAAGAAAAAAGTTTATATACTGCGTTGCGTTAAAAATATGTGGCCGATAGTCATCGTTGGGCGTAAAATAAATCCGGATCGTTAGTTTGCTGCAATATACGGTCCGGATTTAATTGATTTGATGCGCCGGCAGGGAAGAAAGCCGCGCCGCATAAAAAGCCGCATATAAAACAAGAACAAGTTGCTCAAATCAACTTGTTCTTATTTGGTGCCGCCGGTCGGGGTCGAACCGACACGGTATCACTACCGCGGGATTTTGAGTCCCGTGCGTCTGCCAATTTCACCACGGCGGCATATTGCGCTGACCTTAATATAATAGCATATCTTTAAGGCTTTGACAAGCAAATGATTGATAATTTGTTTGAAACGTTGTATAATAATACATAATTTCACAAAAGAAGATTGTCGCTGTAAGGAGAAGGTAAACAAAATGGATAATATGCTGCTGATAGACGGAAACAGCCTTATAAACAGGGCGTTTTACGCTCTGCCTCCGCTGACCAACGCCAAAGGGGAGCCCACTCAGGCCGTGTATGGTTTCACGACTATGTTGATTAAAGCGATAGAGGATTATAAGCCGAAGTATATCGCGGTAGCCTTCGATTTAAAGGCGCCTACTTTCAGACATCTTAAGTACGACGGATATAAGGCGACGCGCAAGGGGATGCCGGAGGAGCTTGCCGTTCAGCTGCCCATATTGAAAGAGCTGTTAAAGCTGATGAATATTTCGATAGTGGAAAAGCAGGGTTTTGAGGCGGACGACATTATAGGCACGCTTGCGGCGGACGACAGCGTAATGACTTACATTATAACGGGCGACCGCGACAGCCTGCAGCTTATTGGCAAAACGACCAGAGTCGTGCTGACAAAGCGGGGCATAACGGATACGGTAGTACTTGACGAGGCAAAGCTGATGGAGGATTTTGCTTTGACTCCGCGCCAGGTAATAGATTACAAATCGCTTGCCGGCGACAGCAGCGACAATATCCCCGGGGTGCCCGGCGTGGGCGATAAAACCGCGCTTAATCTCATTTCCAGATATTCTGATCTTGGCGGCGTTTATTCGCATATCGACGAAATCGGAGGAAAGCTTGGCGAAAGGCTGCGCGCCGGAGAGCAGTCCGCGCTGCTTTCATACGAGCTTGCGACCATCAAGACTGATGTGCCGCTTGAGGAAAAAACATCGGACTTTATATTTGATTTTCCGTTTTCCGCTCCCGTCAGGACGTTTTTTGCGGACAACGGCTTTAAATCGCTTTTAAAGCGCGACGATATTTTTGCCGCGGGTTCTGAAAAAGCCGCGGTCGTCAAGATGACCGCCGTTTCTGAAAAAAGAATCGAGTCGCTGGAATTCCTGTCCGAGCTGTTTTCCGAAGCCGCCTCCTTTGCCGTAGCTTTCTGCGACGATATACGGATTTCTACGGACGGTGCGGCGGAATACGTCATTCCGCTGAACAGAT
The DNA here is from genome assembly GCA_900553005.1 of uncultured Eubacteriales bacterium. GTDB lineage: Bacteria > Bacillota > Clostridia > Christensenellales > Pumilibacteraceae > UBA10677. The sequence continues at coordinate 4,646 of USBU01000120.1, forward strand.
CTCTGGTCGATACGGGTTTTGAGTACGGAGCTGTTATAAGGGCTGTCTCTTATACACATCTGACGATGCCGACGACTTAATAGGTGTAGATCT
>USBU01000121.1 GCA_900553005.1 uncultured Eubacteriales bacterium
CGAGATGTAGCTCCGTCTCGTGGGCTCGGAGATGTGTATAAGAGACAGTTCCTGCTCCTTATTTTTATCGTTTAATTATATCACCGACGTTAAACGGTGTAAAGCCAATACGACTAAAAAAATAAAAAACGCGTCAATAAAAACGCGTTAACGTCAGGCAAGCATTGCCGTAAACACCGCCAGCGAGGAAAGACCGGCTTCATAGACGCCTTCAAACCTGCGGGCAATCAGCAATACGGTTTTTTTCAGCGTTGCGGCCGGAACCGAAACACCCGCAAGCTGCTCAAGAGTTTTGTAAGCTATGTAATCGAGAACGCGCGAGGGCGTATCCGGTAAAACGTCCTTCTTCTCGGGGACGGATATAAACCCCGACATGCTGAGCGTTTTTTGAAGAAATTTGGCGGCCACAAGCGCGGGCCGGACCGCATCCAGCAGCAGCGCCTTCAAGGATTTTAACAGTATCACGAACAGTTTTTGCGGCTCGACCGACTCGGCGGCCTTTTCCGTCGCTTCCAAAAGCAGACAGGCGGCGGCGTATTTTTCCGGCTCGGCTGCAATCGAATAAAGATCCTCTATCTGAGCCGCGCCCGTTACCGTGAAGCGGCCGGCTTTTTCATTCAACTCATACACGCACAGAGCAAAAGGCTGCGCGGCGAATTTCAGCTTTGCGTTAGGCTTTCTGACCCCTTTCATAACGGCTGAAACAACGCCCTCTTCAGCGGAAAAAAGGCGAACGGACTTATCGCTTTCGCGCAAGTCCGACGCCCTTAATAAAATTGCCGTTAATTTTTTATCCAAATCGAAGCTCTCCAGTCACACTGAGGCTTCTTAAAAGCCCCGGTTTATTCGAATCTGTCCGTATCCTCGAATTCGTCGAGATTAAACAGGTTTTTATACAAAAGATAAAAACCGGGATTTCCGCTTTCCTCAAACAATCCCCAACTTAAGCCCATAGGATCGATCGGAGCGCCGAAATCATCGCCTCCGGTAAGGCCGTACACGTCTTTGAACATAATTTTAACCCTCCCTTTTAAGATAGTATGAAAAAAGAGGTTAAAAATTATGCAGACAAAAAAATTTTCAACCCAATTTTTTTGGATCGTAGCCTATATCCGACATAACTCCCGAATTATTGCGCCAATCGCTGCGGACCTTTACGAAAAGCTCCATATAAACCTTGCAGTCAAGCAGCTTTTCTACGTCGCGGCGCGCGTGTTCGGCTATCATTTTAAGCTTTTCACCCCCGAAGCCGATAATTATCGGCTTATGCGAGTCTTTTTCAGCTATGATATCGATGGCAATATGCGCCGTACCGTACTCGTCGTAAAACATACTGCGTATATCCACGCCGATACCGTGCGGAATCTCGTCGTTCAGCAGAATAAGCGACTTTTCGCGTATTATTTCCGCAATCATATACCGCTCCGACTTGTCGGTAATTTCATCCTCGGGATAATAAAAAGGTCCCTCCGGCAGTACGCCGACAAGAAAATCCTTAAGCAGTCCGACATTGCGGCCGCTTTTGGCCGACACAGGAACAATCTCCCTGACCGCGCTCCGCCCCTCGGCGGACTGCAGAAGAAACGAAAGCTTTTCAAGCGTCGGATAAACCTTGTCGTAACCCGCCGCATCCACCTTATTGAGCGCAAGAAAAACGGGCGTTTCACCCTTAAGGTGCTTTTCTATAAATTCTATATCCGAATCGGCAACGCGTCTGGTGACGTCAAGCACTATCACCACGGCGTCCGCGCCCGACGAAGCGCCCCGCACGCACTTGTCCATATACTTTCCGAGTTGATTTTTAGGCTTATGAACACCGGGCGTATCGATAAAAATCATCTGACAGTCCTTTGTCGTAAGTATGCCGTTGACGCGGTCGCGCGTCGTCTGCGCCTTGGGCGAAACGATGGAAACCTTTTCACCGATAAGAGCGTTCATTAAGCTGGATTTGCCGACGTTGGGCCGGCCAAGAATACTTATAAATCCCGATTTCATACAGCGTCCTCTCTGGTAATATTCAGCGCCGAAAGGACTGATTCCTCCTTTTGACGCATTACGGCGCGATCGTCCTCGGAAATATGATCGTAGCCGAATAAATGCATAAGCCCGTGCACAAAAAGATAACAGATTTCACGAAGTTGCGAATGACCGTATTCGGCAGCCTGTTCCTCTGCGACCTCGCCGCAAATAACGATGCTACCGACGCATACGGCGTTTTTATTGCCGTCGTATTCAAACGGATAATTTTCCGGCGTAAAGGGCTTTATTTTGTCCAGAGCCGGATAAGAAAGAACGTCCGTCTCCCTGTCGACGCCCCTCGAACGCACGTTTAGCGAGCGTATTTCAGCTCTGGTAACGAATTCAACCTCCGCGTAAGCCTCTCCGGACAGCTCCAGCTTTTCAAAAGCGGCAGCCGCAAGCTGCAAAAAAATTTCGGTATAATTTTCGCTGTCTATTTTAAGCATCTGAACCCGCCTTTCCGGAAGGATACTGAACGCGCTCGTGATAAACGCCGCCGTAAAGACCTATTATGGTCTGCTTGATTACGTTGAGATCGCGCATAGTTATGTCGCAGTTATCGAACTGTCTGCGCGCGATACGATCGTTGATTATGCTTGTCACAAGCGAGTCAACCTCGGCTACGGTAGGCTTGCTTCTTGCGCGCAAAGCCGCCTCGCTGGCATCGCAAATCATGATGATCGCCGCGATTTTAGATACGGGAGTCTGTCCGTGATACGAATATTCGCTGATATCGACTTCCTCGTCCGTAAGCTTTTTCGCTTTAGCGTAAAACACCGCCATGGGCAGCGTACCGTGATGCTGCAATGTGCATTCCGCTACCTCTGCCGGAATACGGTATTTAAGACACAGCTCGTATCCGTCGGTTGTATGAGCGCGCAGAATTTTTGCGGAAACTTCGGGCAATAGCTCGTCATGCGGATTGTATCCGGACTGATTTTCCGAAAAAAACGTAGGGTTTTTTACCTTGCCCACATCGTGATAGTACGCGCACGCCTTTGCAAGGTAAGGGTTTTCTCCTATACGCAGCGCGCAAACCTCCGCAAAACTGGCAACCGCCAGCGAATGGTTAAACGTGCCCAGAGCATCGTTTATAAGCATTCTGATAAGCGGAGAATTATGGTCGATAAGCTCGGTAAGCTTGGTGTTGGTAACAAGATTGTAAACGGCCTCCAAAATGGGCTGCATGACCTGCCCAACCAGAATCTGTCCGAAAGCGGGAATGCAAAGAAAGCCTATTACGGCAAAAAAATCAAAGGATTGTATAATAAGCGAAGCAATAAACAACAATGCCAGCGTTACCGCGCCCAATATCAGTCCGCGTAAAACGTAAACGAAACGCTTGACTATGTTCGACATGGTGTAAGCGACGACGGAGCCGGTAAAAATCCCGATAATCATCATGACTATGACGGAAAGTGCTTCCACCTTGCTGCCCATAATCGACTCGAAAAGCAAAATTACAGAAACCAGCAGATTAACCATAATATTGGATATGAAAACGTCTCGCCGGGCCGATATCGGCACAAGAATAAAGGCTGAAAGCGCCATGGGCATATAAAACAGACCAAGCGCAGACAGAGAAATATTGACCACGCAGGAAAGCCCCACGGCGGTACATATAGCCGCCAGTCTTTTCGTCTTTTCAATCATCCGCTGACGCGAATAAACAAAATAAGTAAACAGCGCGACAAGAAGGAAAAGCACGCTTATACCGCTGCCGGCCAAGGCAAGAATCAGCGACTTATTGCTTGCCGCCCCGGTAAACGAACCGTATGCGCGGTATTTTATAAAAGCGCTGACGCTGATAACGACAAACATTATAAAGAAAATTGCCGCCGCCCTGACAAACGCACTGGTTTTAATCTTTCTTTCCATTATCGTTTTTCTCCCGTTCGGCATAAGCCAGCACTATTTTCTGCACCAGCTCGTGCCTGACGATATCTTTATCCGTCAACACGCAAACATCGATTCCCTCGATACTCTTAAGTATTTCAACGGCTCTCTTAAGTCCGCTGACTCCGCGCGGAAGATCAATCTGCGTGAGGTCGCCGTTGACGACAGCCTTGCTGCCCTCTCCCATACGCGTAAGAAACATTTTCATTTGCTCGTCGGTGGAGTTCTGCGCCTCGTCAAGAATTATAAAGGCATGCGACAGCGTCCGTCCGCGCATATAAGCAAGCGGAGCGATTTCTATGATTCCCCGCTCGATAAGCGTCAAATAATTATCTACGCCGAACAGTTCCTCCAGCGCGTCATACAGAGGACGCAGATAAGGATCCACCTTTTCCTGAAGGTCTCCCGGAAGAAATCCCAGCTTTTCACCCGCCTCGATGGCAGGCCGGGTAAGAATGATTTTATCGACCTCTCCGGCTTTAAAAGCAGCCACGGCCATAGCAACCGCCAGATACGTTTTTCCCGTACCGGCAGGACCTATGCCGAAAACGAGCGTATTTTTCTTGATTGCGGTTACATACGCGCGCTGCCCAAGAGTGCGGCACTTTATATATTTTCCTTTTGCCGTAACGGCAACGGCGTCGGTAGCTAACGATATTATATCGTCGGGCTTGTCCATAAGAGCCAAATCGATCGAGGACAGAACTTTATCCCTTGTGATTTCATAGCCCTTGCCCATAAGCGCGATAAGGCTGTTGACTGTCTCTTATACACATCTCCGAGCCCACGAGACGGAGCTACATCTCGTA
>USBU01000122.1 GCA_900553005.1 uncultured Eubacteriales bacterium
GAGATCTACACCTATTAAGTCGTCGGCAGCGTCATATGTGTATAAGAGACAGACAAGATAGAGGGCCGTCTTGCCGAGGGACAGAAGGTTGTGCTTGTGGAGGATCTTATTTCCACGGGCGGCAGTTGTCTGGAGGCAGTCAAGGCTTTAAGGGAAGCGGGCGCCGAAGTTATGGGCGTCGCGTCGATTTTTACTTATAATATCGGCCGCGGACATGAAAATTTCAAAAGGGAGAGCTGCGGGTACAAATCGCTTTGCGATCTCGAGACGCTGCTCGACGTCGCCGTCGGCACTGGTTACATAACGGCCGAGCAGCGCGCGCAGGTCATCGACTTCCGCAATTCGCTTTAAAGGAGGAACTATGGCTTATCTTTATTTAAGCGACGGCACCGTATTCGAGGGCAAGGGTTTCGGATATAACGGAGATATTATCGGAGAGGTGGTGTTCAACACCGGAATGACCGGCTATCAGGAGCTTTTGACTGATCCGTCATACGTAGGACAGATCGTTGCGATGACGTATCCGCTTATAGGAAACTACGGAGTAAACAGCTTTGATACCGAGTCCGACGGGCCAAAAGTGCGCGGGTTTATCGTGCGTGATTATTCGGATTTTCCGTCCAACTGGAGAGCCGAGACCACTCTCGATAAATATTTGAAGGATCACCTTATAGTGGCGATACAGGGTATAGATACGCGCGCGCTGACGAGAAAGCTGCGCGACTGCGGCACTATGAACGGTATTATTTCTCAGGAGTATCCTACCGACGCGCAGATACGCGCTCTCAATAAGTACCGCATCGTAAACCCGGTGCGCGAGGTTACCGCAAGGCAGATATACGATATAAAGGGTGCCGGAAAGCGCGTTGCCGTCATAGATTACGGCTTAAAGCGCAATATCTTGAAATCGCTAATGTATATGAAGTTTGACATGCGCGTATTTCCTGCCTCGACGCCTGCGGAAAAGGTGCTTGATTACTGTCCGGACGGAATTCTTTTGACCAACGGGCCCGGAGATCCCAGGGATAACGCGGCTGAAATCGCCGAGCTTAAAAAACTTATAGGCGTCAAGCCGATTTTCGGTATTTGCCTGGGACATCAGCTTCTGGCGCTTGCCAAGGGCGGAAATACGGTCAGGATGAAATACGGTCACCGCGGCTCCAATCAGCCGGTCAAGGATTTTGAGACCGGCAAGGTATTGATAACAAGCCAGAACCACGGCTATTGCGTGGACGCGGATTCGCTTAAAAGCGTCGGAAAAATGTCGCATGTAAACTGGAACGACCGCACCTGCGAGGGAATGGAATACGACGACGGCAAGACGTTTTCCGTGCAGTTTCACCCCGAGGCCAGTCCCGGTCCCAAGGATACGACGTATCTTTTTCAAAAGTTCGCCAATTTGCTTTAACGAGGTGATTAATCATGCCCAGAGACAACAGTATTAAAAAAGTGCTTATTATCGGAAGCGGGCCTATCGCCATAGGCCAGGCCGCCGAGTTCGATTATGCGGGAACGCAGGCGTGCCGCGCGCTTCAGGCCGAGGGGATTTATACCATACTGGTCAATTCCAATCCCGCGACTATAATGACCGATAAGGATATGGCCTCCAGAGTTTATCTGGAGCCGCTTACGCCCGAGGTCGTAAAAAATATTATCCGCAAGGAAAGACCGGACAGTATTCTGCCTACCTTGGGCGGACAGACCGGACTCAATCTTGCGTGCGAGCTTGCCGAAAGCGGTTTTCTTGACGAAATGGGAGTGCGCCTGTTGGGTACGACGGTCGATTCCATTAAAAAATCAGAGGATCGTGAACTGTTTAAGCAGACTATGGAAAAAATAGGCGAGCCGTGTATCGATTCCGTTATTACGCATACCGTGGAGGCGGCGGTGGATTTCGCGGCTAAAAACGGTTACCCCGTTATCGTGCGTCCCGCCTATACGCTGGGAGGTACGGGCGGCGGAATTGCCGACGACGAAAACGCCTTAAGGGAAATCTGCGCCCGCGGGCTTCAGGCGTCGCGCGTTCATCAGTGCTTGATCGAAAAGTGCGTTTCCGGCTGGAAGGAAATAGAGTTTGAGGTGATGCGCGATCAAAACGACAATTCCGTTACGATATGCAGCATGGAAAATCTGGATCCGGTCGGCATACATACGGGCGACAGTATAGTGCTTGCGCCAAGCCAGACTTTAAGGGAGGAGGAATATCAGATGCTGCGCTCGGCCGCTCTGAATATAATTTCCGAGCTTAAAATCTGCGGCGGCTGCAACGTTCAGTTCGCATTGGAGCCAACGTCGAATAAATACGCGGTAATAGAGGTAAATCCAAGGGTTTCGCGTTCATCGGCGCTGGCCAGCAAGGCTACCGGGTACCCGATCGCCAAGGTGGCCGCGCTTGTTGCCGTAGGCTACAATCTTGAGGAAATCGTCAACGGCGTTACGGGCAAAACATATGCCTGCTTCGAGCCGACTATCGATTACGTGGTCTGTAAGTTTCCCCGCTGGCCCTTCGATAAATTTACCGAGGCAAATAAAACTCTCGGCACGCGCATGAAGGCGACCGGAGAGGTAATGAGTATCGGAGCCAATTTCGAGGCCGCTCTGTTAAAAGCCGTCCGTTCGCTGGAGCTGGGATATTATTCGCTGGACAACCCTAAATACAACAGAATGACCAAGGATCAGCTTTATGCTCAGCTCACCGTCAAAAACGACGAGAGGCTTTTCTGCGTGTGCGCGGCGCTCAGAAAGGGCGTTTCCGTAAGCCTCATCAACGAGATTACCACGATAGACAAATGGTTTCTTATAAAGCTTAAAGGCATTGTGGAGCTGGAAGAGAAGGTAAAGGCCGAGGGGATTGGATGCCTGGATAAGGACTTTATGCGGCGACTAAAGCGCAAGGGCTTTGCCGACAGAGCGCTGGCCGGTTGGTGCGGCGTAAGCGAAGGAGAGATAAGACGGCTGAGAGAGAGCTTCGGCATAACCCCGGCATACAAAATGGTAGATACCTGCGGCGCTGAGTTCGAGGCGGTCAGCCCGTATTATTACTCCACCTTCGAGCAGGAAAACGAGTCCGCGCCCACCGATAAAAAGTCGATAGTCGTGCTTGGCAGCGGACCTATACGCATCGGCCAGGGCGTAGAGTTTGATTACTGCTCCGTACAGTGTATCCGCGCCATAAAGGCGGCCGGGTACGAGGCTATAATCATAAACAACAACCCGGAGACGGTGTCAACCGACTTCGACATAAGCGACAGGCTTTATTTCGAGCCGCTTACGCCGGAGGAAGTTCTGTCCGTGCTGGCGCTGGAAAAGCCGCAGGGCGTCATCGTGCAGTTCGGCGGACAAACGGCCATCAAGCTTGCAAAGTCCGTTGCGGACGCCGGCTATAAAATCCTGGGCACGTCGGTCGAGTCCATTAACGACGCCGAGGACAGGGAGGAATTCGACAAGCTTTTGGAAAGGCTGAACATCATGCGGCCTAAGGGAAGGACCGTTTACACCAAGGAGGAGGCGCTTGCCGCCGCTCACGAGCTTGGTTATCCGGTGCTTGTCCGTCCGTCGTATGTGCTGGGCGGCCAGGGCATGGAAATAGCTTATACCGATACCGAAATCCGCGATTACATGGATATCATAAACGTAAATATCCAGGAGCACCCCATTCTTATCGACCAGTATATTGCCGGAAAGGAGCTGGAGGTTGACGCTATCTGCGACGGAAATGACGTGCTTATTCCCGGAATAATGGAGCACATAGAGCGCACGGGCGTTCACAGCGGCGACAGTATTTCGCGTTATCCGTCCTCCTTCCTGGGCGACACCGTCGAGCACATCATCGATATTACCGAAAAGCTGGCAATCGGCACAAAAACCTTGGGACTAATCAATATTCAGTTTATACTTAAGGGCGAGGATATTTATATTATCGAGGTCAATCCCCGCTCCAGCCGCACCGTGCCGTATATCAGCAAGGTGACCGGAATTCCGATGGTAGGACTTGCGACCAGATGCTGTCTGGGCGAAAAGCTTGCCGATATGGGCTTCGGCACGGGATTGTATAAAAAGTCGGAATATTTTGCCGTCAAGGTGCCGGTATTTTCCAACGATAAAATTCCGGAGCTGGAAATTTCTCTCAGCCCGGAAATGAAGTCCACCGGAGAAGTGCTCGGTCTTGCGCGTACCGTCGGCGAGGCGATACTAAAAGGCCTTTACGCCAGCGGTATCAATATGTCCAAGGGCGGAATTTTCGTATCCGTTTCCAACAAAAGCAAGCAGGAGCTTCTGCCGATAGCAAAGGACCTTGACGGGCTTGGTTACAAGCTTTACGCCACCGCGGGCACTGCCGCCGCCTTGAGGGAGAACGGTATCGCGGCGGAGGAGGTCGGCAAGCTGCATGAGTGCGACGATATCGAGCGGCTGATAAAATCCGGCGCCGTAAAGCTGATAGTCAATACGCCGACAAAGGGCAGAAACACGCGGCGCGACGGCTTCCGGATAAGAAGGCTTGCCGTGGAAAGCGGCGCGACGGTATTTACCTCGCTGGATACGGTCGCTGCGTTTGTAGAAGCGCTTAAGGTGGGTAAAAAGGACAGCGAGCTTATTCCAGTGGCTTTGCAAGATATATAATCTGTCTCTTATACACATCTCCGAGCCCACGAGACGGAGCTACATCT
>USBU01000123.1 GCA_900553005.1 uncultured Eubacteriales bacterium
CCTATTAAGTCGTCGGCAGCGTCAGATGTGTATAAGAGACAGCTCCCGCGGGCTTTAAGTCGCCGCCAGGCTTATAATCCTTAAGTCCCTCATTTAATCCGCTTTCGGTGAAAAAGCGTTCTCCGAAAAGTCCGATGATTTTTTCGGCGTCCGTCCGGACAAGCTCGGTCAGCGTCCCGTCCGCACGCCCTCTTTCGGCCGCCAGCGAAAAAACGTTTTCGCTGAATAAAAGTCTGTAGGCTAGATAACCGGCCCAAGCGTCGCCGGAAATACCCAGCCTTTCCGCGCATTCGGCCGCTTTTTCCGTCAAAAAGCTGCCGTCTCCCGTAAAAATATCCTCAAAATCATAAAACAAAGCTTTCATATAAACTCCCGGCCTTTGCGGCCCGACAATTAAAAATCCTCAGGAATATAGCTTCCGACAAAATTTATGCCCGCTTTTTCAGCCTGACGGTGCTGCTCGGAGCGTTTTATCCTGTAACATACGCCGTCCTTGACAAATCTGGCGCCCGTCTGCTTGAAGCGGAAGGTCACGCCGCAGTCCGCGCAAGCCCGTCTTACCTTTAAAATCCAATCGTAACAGACCGGCCGCGCGTCCTCCCCCGATTCTCCGCCGGCCACAACCTCCTCTATTCCTCCGCCGGAAATAAAAGGCCTTATATCCATTTCGGATAAAAACGGTTCGAGTATCAGCGCGCGGTGCTTAAGCGGCAAAGACAAAAAGCAGGGAGCGCGCTCTTTAAGCCGCCTTTCGTTTTCGCACGTTAATCCTACGCGCACGTTGTCCCAGCCGTCGCCCCAATCCGGCGGCAGCGCTGACTGAAGTCTTAAAATCCTTTTGGTAATAAAAAAATAATTCAGCTCCGGCCGACGACGCATCATTGCGAAAATGTCCCCTCGCCATTCGTCCGCCTCCTCAACGAGAAAATCGGAGGTAAAACACATGAAAACCGTTTCTCCGCCGCGGATTTTATATTGACCGTAACGATCCTTTCTTTCTATCAGATCGAAAGCCGCCGTTTTTTTCACGACGCCGGCGTCCAGGCCGCGGCTTTCGTCTCCGCGGTAGACGTAACAATATTTGCACCCCTCGCTGTAGCGTGTACAGCCGTGCCACATGTTCCACATAACGGACATTTACCGCAATCCTCCGACGCGGCATAAAATAACCGCGCCCGAAAATTATAGCACGAATCGCGGTCAAAAAGCAATAAAGATAAGGGATATCTTTTCGGTTGCCTGCAGATCCGGAGCCGAACGTAAATAACGGATACTCGTTTGATTCAGCGCTCCGCGCGAACGCGCTGTTTTTCAGCTTCAAAACTTCGCCAATGTTTACGGGAAAAAGGATATGAGAGGCTTAATACCTAGAAAGACAGGCGCGCCGGGAAAACCCGAAGGAGTTTACTAAGCGTAAATGACCGAGGGTTGCCGCAGTGCGACGCCGAATTTCGACGGTTATAAACCCCATCATCGCATCCGCGCGGCAAAAAAACGCAATATATTACGGCTTTTTCCGTCGAACAGAATAAACCGGAAAAGCGCGGAAAATCTACTGCGCTTCTGCGCACATAAATTTTATTATAAATTTATGTGCTCCGGCAAAGGACTATTTTGCCGATTTATCGGTATTATGCCGTTCGTATCCGGTCAAAACAGCGAAGCGATTGCGTCCGTCAAAAAACCGGTCAACGAACATACCGCATACATAAACGCTATAATAATCACGTTTTCGGAAAACGGCTTGTTTTCCTTAAAAAGCACCGCATAGCCGATGCCTGCGCCGGCGCTGAGTCCCGCGACTGCTGCGCCCAGCGTAAGACCGCCCACCGCGTAAAGACGGGAGATAACGACCGACGACGCACAGTTAGGTATCAGCCCGATCAAAGCCGCCAAAAACGGCTGAAAAACCGTGGTTTTACCGAGAAAAGCTATCAGAGCTTCCTCTCCGACCAGCCAAATTGCCACGCCAAGCGCAAAATTTACAATGAAAATAAAAACGAGCACGGTCAACGAATGGACAAGCGGATGCAGCAGAAAATCATAGTTTCTTTTACCGGTTACCGTATGACCGTGACATCCGCACACCGTCTCCGGCTCGGCGCCAGCGGATTTTGGCATATCGCTCCGGACCGCGACAGCGTTCTGGCCGCGTTTGACAAAATCGAATCCGTTTTTGAAAATAAAATGCACGGCGTAACCGACCGCAACGGCCAGCAGAAATTTAATTATAAGTAATGGCAGCAGTTTAGGCGCCGCCGAAAAATCGGAAAGTATGACGGGTATCGCCTCGTCGGAGGTGGCTATAAAAACCGCAATAAGCGTGCCCAATGATATTTTACGCGCGGCATACAGATTGGCGGAAATAACCGAAAATCCGCACTGCGGAACAATACCGGCAGCCGCGCCGACAAGCGGAGCCGCAGGCGAATAAAGGACCTTGTTTTTGACAAGTCCTCCTGCTAATTTACGCTCCAAAAGCTCGATCAAAAGATAAACGATTATAATAACCGGCGCAAGCTTCAGCGTGTCAAGCAATGAATCTAAAAGTACATCCGTCATAAATCAAAACTAAAATAATATCGACATATTTACGACCGTAACGGCCAGAGGGTTTTCAAAAAAAGCGGAAAATAAAACGGAGCTTATCGCTAGATGCAAAACAAACGCCGCAATATATATTGCCCAAGCATACCACGGCAGCGGACTTTTACGATACGTAAGCGACATAAAGATTATCGCAGGTGCGCCTCCCGCGGCGGAAAAAACGGCGGCTCCTGCCTCGTCGCCCTTTTTAACCGCGTCTCTTTTAAAATCAAAATCCAGAATATACGCTAGAAAAGCGGCTATATTTACGGCGGCAAGATACCCTATGTAAACGTAAAATATCAATATTACTTCCTTTATATTAAGTTTTATTTTTGTCTCGGAAGACCTGAACATTATACTACCGATTTAACGCAAATGCAAGAACTGAGAAAGCAAATCTTAAAACGTATTATTTAATTTACGGTCGATTTTCATCGAATTTAAAGTCAATCAGCCGTAATCGCGTATATCGCGCTCCGCCTGCCGTTTCAGATCGCGCTCTTTGATAGTGTTTTTCTTATCGTAACTGTGCTTGCCTTTGCAAAGTCCGAGCTCTATTTTAAGAAATCTGTCCTTGAAATAAGCCTTTAAGGGGATCATCGTGTAACCCTTTTCCCTGACTTTGCCAATATACTTGGCGATCTCCTTCTTATGAAGCAGTAAAATTCTGTCGCGCTTACTGTCTTCATTAAAATGCGAACCCTTTTCATACGGCGAAATCTGGCAGTTTTTTAGCACAAAACTACCGTTATCGATAAAACAGAAGCTGTCCGCAATATTTATATGCCCCAGCTTGGCGCTTTTTACCTCGGCGCCGGAAAGCGAAATGCCTGCTTCCACCGTTTCCTCTATAAAATATTCAAATCTTGCTTTACGGTTAAAAGCAACTTCCTTTACAGACATATTTTCCTCCTTAAAGACAGCCTATTTGCCGACGCAGAACTTTTTGAATATTTCTTCGGCAAGCGCGTCGCTGCCGGTTATGCCCGTAATCCTGCCCAGCGCGGCGTAGGCCTCGTACAAATCGGCGGAAATAAGCTCCGGCGGCATGGAAAGAACATTTTTGCACGCGCGGCCGATATGCTCGGCAGCAGCTTTTGCCGCGCCGTACTGTCTTGCGTTGTTAAGCATGGCTCCCCCGCCGGACAACGCTCCGCTCTCTAAGTAAATAATTTCTTTCAGTTTTTCGATACCGATAACATGCAGAGCGCTGACTTTAAGCGAATCCTGCCTTGACGCCGGTTTCAGATCTATCTTGTTTTCCGCAACGATTACTTTCCTTCCTTCCTTCTTAAGTCTGACGATTATAGAATCCGCCGTTTTATCCTCGGCTCCCGCCTCGGTAACGGCTACGACGACGTCGCATTCTTCAGCGGCCGCGTAAGCGCGTTTTATACCGATGCGTTCAGGCAGAGATTGGGCTTCTCTTAAGCCGGCGGTATCCGTCACGACAAATTTTACGCCTTTATATATATAGCTCTCCGTAAGGGTATCTCTTGTCGTACCCTTTTCTTCGGTCACTATCGCTCTGTCATAGCCGAGCAGCGCGTTCATAATACTGGATTTTCCGGCGTTCGGTTTGCCTATCAGCGCTACCTTGACTCCGTCCTTTAAAAGTCTGCCGCACTTATAGCTGTCGGTAAGAGCGTCAAGTTTTTCCTTTATTTCGTCTATAAGCAACTTGAGATGAGCGGCGGTCTCCTCCTCAACATCCTCTTCGGGATAATCCATCGCCGCTTCCAGTCCGGCACGGGCCGATACTATCAGCCTTTGAATCTCCTCTATACGCTCTTTAAGCGCACCGGATAAAAGCGAGTAAGCTCCTCTGATTTCAGCCTCCGATTCTGCGTTTATAATATCATATACTCCTTCGGCTTCCGTCAGATCCAGTTTTCCGTTTTTAAACGCGCGCGCAGTAAAATCCCCGCCTTCGGCCTGTACGAATCCGCTATTATCAATCAAAAATGCGGTTATTCCGTACAGAAGAGCGTTGCTTCCGTGACAGTAAAGTTCTACCGTATCCCTGTCTCTTATACACATCTCCGAGCCCACGAGACGGAGCTACATCT
>USBU01000124.1 GCA_900553005.1 uncultured Eubacteriales bacterium
CGAGATGTAGCTCCGTCTCGTGGGCTCGGAGATGTGTATAAGAGACAGCTCGTCTTCCGTACCCGAAAAGTAATCTAATAGTTTATCCGCCGCTTCGCCTACCAGTTCTTTGAAAAGCCCACTTTTGCCGCAAAACAAGCGTACATCATTCCCGTTGTATATCCCGACTTGTCGGCAATCGTCCGCATAGACGCGCCCTCGAAACCTTTTTCCATAAACTCACTTAAAGCGCATTCCAATATTCGATCTACCGCAAGTTCGTTTTTAGTACGCACGAATTTCACTTCCATTATTTTATAACGTTGTTATTATTTTCTATTTCTATTTGGGCAGAGCAAACAGTACAAATCCTTATCTGCAATTGCGTTCGATATTGGAATCTGCAAACTCAATTCCTCCGCTCTCTTTATTGTTTTTATCGCGGTAGTGCGCGAACATTGACAAATCATAGCAATTTGCGTTGTAGAATTCCTTTACTATGATAAAGCAAAATGGCTTCTATAATCTGTCATTACCTTGCTTCTTCTATGATAATTTTAGCATATTTTTTACCGAAAATCACATATTCAACTTGTGTGGAAAGATACCGTTTTTACTCTTTTTGTTAGCATATTTTCACAAAAAAATAAGGCTTACTCCTATTGGGAGCAAGCCTTTAAACACAGTATATTATGGTTAGATTAAGAACAAGTCACTATTACTTGGATCTCGGATTACGGATGTTAGCCTGCGCGGCGGCAAGACGGGCAATCGGAACGCGGAAAGGCGAGCAGGAAACATACGTAAGTCCGATATTATGGCAGAACTCCACGGACGAAGGATCGCCGCCGTGCTCTCCGCAGATACCGCAGTGCATGTCGGGACGAACGGATTTACCCTTTTCCACGGCCATCTTCATCAACGCGCCCACGCCCTTCTGATCGAGTCTTGCAAACGGATCGGACTCGTAAATCTTATTGGCGTAATATGCGTTAAGGAATTTTCCGGCGTCGTCACGGCTGAAGCCGAACGTCATCTGAGTAAGATCGTTGGTACCGAAGCAGAAGAACTCGGCCTCGGTCGCAATTTCATCTGCCGTAATACATGCGCGGGGAATCTCGATCATGGTACCGACCTCGTACTTAAGATCTGCACCGGCAGCCTTGATTTCCTCATCGGCGGTCTTAACGACGATATCCTTTACGAACTTCATTTCCTTAACCTCGCCGGTCAGCGGAATCATAATTTCAGGAACTATCTTCCAGTCCTTATGTCTTTTTTGTACGGCGATGGCGGCCTTGATGACGGCCTTAGTCTGCATAACAGCGATTTCAGGATAAGTCACGGCAAGACGGCATCCGCGGTGTCCCATCATGGGATTAAACTCATGAAGAGAAGAAATGATTTCTTTGATTCTGGTTACGGTTTTGCCCTGCGCCTTGGCAAGAGCCTCTATATCGGCCTCGTCGGTAGGAACAAACTCATGAAGCGGCGGATCGAGGAAACGGATAGTAACGGGGCAGCCGCCGAGTGCCTCGAAAAGTCCCTCGAAATCGGCCTGCTGCATAGGTTCGATCTTATTGAGAGCGGCTTCTCTTTCCTCAACGGTATCGGAGCAAATCATCTCGCGGAAAGCTCCGATGCGGTCGGGATCAAAGAACATATGCTCGGTACGGCAAAGACCGATACCCTGCGCGCCGAAGGACGCGGCCTGCTTTGCGTCCGCAGGGGTATCCGCGTTGGTACGGACGCCGAGCGCCTTATATTTATCAGCCAAAGCCATTATGCGGCCAAAATAACCGGAATTGGGATCGGCAGGCACGGTTTTGATTGCGCAATCGTAAATATTGCCCGTCGAGCCGTCAAGCGAAAGCGCGTCGCCCTCGCGGAAAATTTTTCCGGCAAGCTCGAAATATTTTTCTTCCTCGTGCATTTTGATGTCTCCGCAGCCGGACACGCAACAGGTACCCATTCCGCGCGCAACGACAGCCGCGTGAGAGGTCTGTCCTCCGCGCACGGTAAGAATACCCTGAGCGTATTTCATACCCTCGATATCTTCGGGAGACGTTTCAAGACGGACGAGAATGACGTTTTTACCCTTTTTACCCTCTTCAACAGCATCTTCTGCGGTAAACACGATGGTACCGGTAGCCGCGCCGGGAGAAGCGGCAATACCCTTGCCCACAACGTTGTTTTTATCGGCGTCCTTAAGCGCCTTTGCGTCAAACGTGGGATGCAGCAGCATATCAAGCGACTTGGCGTCAATCTGCATTACGGCTTCCTGCTCGGAAATCATACCCTCGTCGATGAGATCGCAGGCGATCTTTATAGCCGCGGACGCGGTACGTTTTCCGTTACGAGTCTGAAGCATGTAAAGCTTCTTGTTTTCAATGGTAAATTCCATATCCTGCATATCGCGGTAATGGTTTTCAAGAATTTCGCAAACCTTTTGGAATTCCGCAAAAGCCTCGGGAAATACGTTTTTCATCTGCTCGATAGGCATCGGGGTGCGCACGCCGGCAACAACGTCCTCGCCCTGAGCGTTTACGAGAAATTCTCCCATAAGTCCCTTTTCGCCGGTGGCGGGATTACGCGTGAACGCAACGCCCGTGCCGGAGGTGTCGCCCATGTTTCCGAAAGCCATCATCTGTACGTTTACCGCAGTACCCCAGCTGTAAGGGATATCGTGGTCCATACGGTAAATGTTGGCGCGGGGGTTGTCCCAAGAGCGGAAAACCGCCTTTACAGCGGCAAAAAGCTGCTCCTTAGGATCGACGGGGAAATCCGTGCCGAGCTGTTTTTTGTATTCGGCTTTAAACTGATTGGCAAGCTCCTTAAGGTCGTCGGCGGTAAGCTCCGTATCGAACGTAATACCCTTCTTTTCCTTCATCTCGTCAATAAGCTTTTCAAAATATTTTTTGCCGACCTCCATAACGACGTCGGAAAACATCTGTATAAATCTGCGGTAGCAGTCCCAGGCCCAACGCGGATTGCCGGACTTTTTGGCGATAACCTCGACAACCTCCTCGTTAAGACCGAGGTTTAGAATGGTATCCATCATACCGGGCATGGAAGCTCTTGCGCCGGAACGAACGGAAACGAGAAGCGGATTTTCCTTATCGCCGAATTTCTTTCCGGTGACCTTTTCCATCTTGTCGATATATTCCATGATTTCGGCCTGGATATCGGGATTGATCATTTTTCCGTCTTCATAATACTGAGTGCAGGCCTCGGTTGAAATCGTAAAGCCCTGCGGAACGGGAAGTCCCAATCCGGTCATTTCGGCAAGGTTTGCGCCTTTGCCGCCGAGAAGCTCGCGCATTTTGGCGTTGCCTTCGGTAAAGAGGTAACAATACTTCTTTTTAGTCATAGCTTTTCTCCTTTTTAATATACTCCTGAAAATTATAAACGAAATTATACCGAGCCGACAAACGGATAAGCTTGTCCCGAAAAACGGGCGCAAAAAAACAATCGGACGTCAGCCCATTGCCGATTATACCATAAAGCCCTGCTTATGGCAACTGATTTGACGATAAAACGGTAATTTTAAACGTCGCCGCCGGTAAAAATTAAGCGAATTTAAGATTTTTAATGAACCGCGGCATCCTTACGCGCGCAGCTTACCTAATCTTTTAAAAAGCTATACGACCGACTGACATCGGCCGTATTTAAAAATCAATCTTCGGTTATCATTGACTTGACTTTCATGAGCCGCGTAAGATTTCCGCGCTCGTTTTCGTCAAGTTTCATAACGATATATTTTATCGTTTCATTAAGCTGAGGAATCATGACGTACTCCAAAGCGTTTACGCGCCGCCTGTTTTTTTCAATTTCGTCCGCAAGCATATTGCACGTTTTTTCCACCTCGGCAAGCTTTAAAAGCTTTTCGGTGAGTTTGGAAATCTTTTCGGTAGCCTCGTCAAGCTCCGACGTAGCCGACGCGAAATCGTAAGGAAGCGTCACGTCTCCGCTTTTGACGATTTCGATTCCCGGCACATTCACCCCCATAACGTTTCTTTCCGTTACGGCGACGTCAACCTTATAATCGGGCATGGCCACGGCCTGCTCTATCTGCGGCGTCATCGCTACGGCCTGAGCCAGCATAAAAGAATGAAGCGCGCCGGCAAGCTCAGTCTCGATTTCCTCTCGCAAGCGCTTGTTTTCATGCGCGAAAACCAAAAACTGACGAATCATTTCATCCGATTTATCCTTTAAAAGCTTGTGCCCGCGCGAGGCAGTCTTAAGTCTTGCCTTAAGCTTTCTAAGCTCCATACGCGTGGGATTTACCGCAAGTCTCGACATCGCTACTCCTTTTTAAAGCGCTTAGGCTTTAAGATACTTTTCGATATATTTGTCCTTGATACGCTTAAGCTCTGATTTGGGAAGTATCGCCAAAAGCTCCCACCCTATATCCAGCGTTTCGGCAATGGGCCGGCTTGTGTCAAAGCCCTGAGAAATATACCGACGCTCGAATTTATCGGCAAACTCGGCGTATTTTTTATCCACGTCAGTCAAAGCCGCCTCGCCCAGAATTGCGGAAAGCTCTTTACCTGTCTCTTATACACATCTCCGAGCCCACGAGACGGAGCTACATCTC
>USBU01000125.1 GCA_900553005.1 uncultured Eubacteriales bacterium
CCGTCTCGTGGGCTCGGAGATGTGTATAAGAGACAGATTATAAATCCGAGCTGAACGAGCTGCCCGGCGACTATCAATACGTAACCGAGAACACGGGGTCTGTGGCAAAGCCGCAATTTCTTTCAAGAGTAATGCTGAGCGGAAAACTCTGCGGCGAGGGAAAGGGCGAAAACGCGAAATCGGCCGAACAAAACGCCGCAAAAAACGTTTTATCGCGCTTAAATAGAGATAAGTAAATCTATTGCGATTGGGACGGCATTCATTATTGCATAACTGAATTCCGAGTAAAATATATTACCGCAAATATTCGCGTTATAGTCTGCTTTACAAAAAGTCTGTCGATATGGTATAATTATACTACTGTTGTATTGAAAAATATCAGTCAATACCGGTAAATTTTCCTAAGAAAAAGTCATCCGGCATAAGAGGTTAATCGCTGTTGAAATTTAAGAGAATAGAGATATACGGATTTAAATCCTTTGCGGATAAGCATGAAATTCCGTTCGGCTCGGGCGTTACCGCCATTGTCGGACCAAACGGATGCGGCAAAAGCAACGTAGCGGACAGCATACGCTGGGTTTTGGGCGAGCAGTCGGCTAAGCTTTTGCGCGGCAATTCAATGCAGGACGTTATTTTTAACGGCACCGAAAAGCGCAAATCCATGTCGTATTGCGAGGTCGCGCTTGTTTTCGACAACCGCGAAAAACTGTTTCCGTCGCTTGATTACGACGAGGTTGTTATTTCACGCAAGCTGTATCGCAGCGGCGAAAGCGAATACGCTCTCAACCGCACTCCCTGCCGCCTTAAGGATATTGTGGATCTGCTGCGCGACGGCGGAATGGGCAGAGAGGGGTACTCTATTATCGGACAGGGACGAATAGACGAATTGCTTTCGGCCAAGCCCGAGGACCGGCGTCAGATATTTGAAGAGGCGGCTGGGATATCTAAATTTAAGGCTCGCAAGGTTGACGCTGAGCGCAAGCTGACCAGGACGCGCGATAACCTGACTCGTATCATAGACATACTGGACGAAAAGGCCAAGCAGCTGGAGCCGCTTAACAGGCAGGCGGAAACTGCGCGTAAATGGCTGGAAATGCGCGACAGCCTTAAGCATCATGAAATCAATACATACATACATCAGTACGATACTGCTTCTCAGGCTAAGGAAGTAATAAACACTCGCCTTAACGGTATTACCGAAGCGATCGAAATGAAGCAGAAGTCTTACGACGCCGCGGTAGCTTCCTATAACGAATCGATGTATGATTTAAATTCCATAGACAAAAACATTAACGCTTTGCGTGAAGAGCTGCTTACTCTTACCGTCGGTATCGAAAAGCAGGCCGGAGACATGAAAGTGTTAAAGGAACGTCTTTCATCGCTTTTTGAACGAAATAAGCGTTTGGGCGAGGAAAATGAAGCTATGGATGCCGAATATACCAAAACCCTTAAGCGTATAGAGGATATCAAGCTGGAGCGCGACGGCCGTGACGCGGAGCTTGTTGAGGCTCGAAAGCAGGTGGATAATTACAGAGCCGGTTACATGGCGGCCGTGGAAAAGCTGACGCAGGGCGAAAACAGTGCGCAAAGCAATAAACAGGCTTTAATGGACGCAATGGACAGGCTTGCCGATATAAAAGCCAATATGTCCAGATTGATTGCGGAGCGTGAGGCTCTTATCTCGGCTGTGCAGGATATGGATGGCAGAATTTCCTCTGTAGGAGAGACTCTTAAACACGACGAAGAACAGTTTGCCAATCTAAAAGGCGGATTGGTTGAAATTGCTTCGTTGAAAAACGAGCTTGGAAATAAGTTGCAGCAAGCATATAAGCGAAACAACGAGTTGCTTGCTTTAGCTAACGAGACTACGAATAAGCTTGATAAGCTGAACGAAAAATATTATACGGCCGGATCGCGGCGCAAGATTTTGCGCGAAATGCAGGAAGCGTTCGACGGCTTTGCGTTCAGTATACGCAACCTTATGAACGATGTCAAAAAGAAGCCGGAGCTCGGCTCCAGGATAGAAGGCATAGTGGCTCAGCTCATAAGTATGGACGCTAAATTTGAGACCGCTATAGAAACCAGTCTCGGTCAGTCCATGCAGAATATAGTTACCAAGAATGAGGATGACGCAAAGTATATAATCGAATATCTTAAGAAAATGAGATACGGCAGAATTACGTTTCTGCCGATGTCTGCAATTCGGCCGAGGTATATCGATTCTCGCTATGATCGTGCGCTTAAGACTCCAGGATGTTTCGGTGCGGCGTCCGATCTTGTTAAGTACGATAAAAAGTACGACGGTATAGTGCGCGGGCTTTTGGGAAATACCGTTATCGTGGATAATCTCGATACGGCCGTTTCGCTTGCCCGTTCTACCGGCTACGGATTTAAAATAGTTACGCTGGAAGGCGACGTTATAAATCCTTTCGGAGCAATAACAGGCGGCAGTAAAAAGAATGATATAGCAAATATCTTCAGTCACGACAGAGAGCTTAAAGAGCTTGAGGTTACGGTTAAAAAGTTGTCGGACGAGATTGCAGCTCTTACGGAAACAAAGGAAAAGTGTGCGTCTGAAATAGATGAGATTCAGATTGTTATAAAGGATGTTCAGCAGCGCATTCATGACGCAGACGTTGAGATCGCGGCTAAAAGCGAAAGCAAAAATAAGCTTGCCTCCGATATCGACGAGCTTATACGAGAGCTTGCGGAGCTTGAGGCCGATCGCGATAACGATAATAAGCGGATAGAGAAAATCAATTCGGACATAAACAGCGTAAGCGAGCTTGAGGCGCTTATTACTAGCAAAAAACAGACCGCAAAACAGGATGAGGAGAGTCAGCAGCAGCAATACGACGAGCTTAAGGCGGAGCGGGACGAGCTGCAGGAAAAAATGACTTCTTTCAGATTGGCGGCTGCCGAGCTTGAAAGCGTCGTTAAGGGGCTGGACAACGAGGTTGAGCGTCTTCAGGCGGATATCGCTTCCCTTGCGGCAAAGATAGAGAGCAATAACGAGGAGACTGAGGCGAACAAAGCTCAGATTGCTACTATAGAAAAAGGAATTCAGTCCGACGAGCAGCGCGACGGTAATGCGGACGCGAAACGAGTGCGCGAGGTAAGAGAAAAGCTTGCGCATTTGGACGAATATAAGGAAAATCTTCAGGAAAAGGTTACTACGGTTGACAAAAATCGTTTGGATCTTATGAACGAGCTTCAGTCTTTGCGTGAAGGAAAGAGCAAAGAGGAAATGCTTTTATTGAAGGTTGACACCGATATCGAGCAGATGGAACAGCGTGTGCGCGAGGAATACGGACTGGAGTACGACGATTGTCTGCCGTACAAAGAGGACGGTTACGACGTCACAAAGGGCGTGCAGGAAACGGCGCGACTGAAGCGTTCTATGAACGCTCTCGGTAACGTGAACGTAGACGCTATCGAGATGTCTAAAACAGCTTCTGAGGAATATAACGAGCTTAATACGCAGAAAGAGGATTTAGAGCGTGCAGAGGGCGATCTTTTAAAGATCATAAAAGAACTGTCCGACGAAATGCTGGAGAGGTTTACGACACAGTTTTCTCAGATACGAGCTAATTTCATTAAGATTTTTAAAGAGCTGTTTAACGGCGGAAATGCCGATTTGGAGCTCCTTGACAGTGAAAATCCTTTGGAGGCAGGTATAGAAATCAAGGCTCAGCCTCCGGAGAAAAAGCTTCAGTCCATTTCGCTTTTGTCGGGCGGAGAAAAAGCTCTTACCGCGATCGCCATATTGTTCGCTATACTCAAGCTAAAGCCTATGCCGTTCTGTTTGCTTGACGAAATTGAGGCCGCGCTAGATGACGCCAACGCCAACCGTTTCGCTAAATATTTAAGGCGATTCAGCGAAGATACTCAGTTTATAGTGATTACTCACAGAAAGCCTACTATGGAGCTTGCTGACAGCTTGTACGGCGTTACCATGGAAGAGAAAGGCGTCAGCAAAATAGTCTCCGTTAAGCTTGAGGAGGCTGTGGCTACTGCCGAAAAAGCATAAATCTAAAGGAGACATCTATGGGACTGTTCGCTAAAATCAAATCCGGACTGAAAAAAACAAAAGACGTAATTTCGTTCAAACTGAATAAATTATTTACCGGCGGCGTGCTGAACGAGGATTTTTACGAGGAGCTGGAATACATTTTATTATCTGCCGACGTGGGGGCGGCTACTACCGAGCGAATTTTGGACGAACTTAGGCAAACCGTAGATGAAAATCTGCTTCGAGACCGCTCTCAGGTAAAGGATGAGCTTAAGCGCATCATGGTAAATATTCTGGACGAAATTCCGGCGCCGGAATACGACTATCCGCTCGTCATCATGGTTTCGGGCGTTAACGGAGTTGGTAAGACGACGGCCATGGGTAAACTTGCCAAAAAATTTAAGCAGGCCGGTAAATCGGTAATGCTGGTTGCGGCCGATACTTTCCGCGCTGCCGCCGCCGATCAGCTTACGGTATGGGCGGCTGTCTCTTATACACATCTGACGCTGCCGACGACTTAATAGG
>USBU01000126.1 GCA_900553005.1 uncultured Eubacteriales bacterium
GATGTAGCTCCGTCTCGTGGGCTCGGAGATGTGTATAAGAGACAGGTAGCAGAATGATCCAAATAAACTCTTTTCATATTACCTCACACAACTGTAGTCTTTAATCATATCGTTTAACGTGGTGGCGGATAAAATTCCGTCTATCCCGTCATAAAGACGTTTGAAAATAATTTTATTGGGACAGTATTCGTCGCGGCATTTTCCGCTGGCGCAATCGGCAATATCAAAACCGTCGTCAAGCGCCTCTAACACCTCCTTAATGCTGATTTCGTCCGCAGGTCTTGAAAGAAAGTATCCGCCCTGCGATCCTCTTAAGCTTTCAACTATTCCGCCTTTTCTCAGCATGATCAACAACTGCCCCAAATACTTTTCGCTTAAATCCGTCTGTTTGACCAGATTGGTAAGCGAAACCGGTTTTTCTCCTGACAGTCCTATTAAAAACGTTATTCTCAGACCGTATCTGGCCCGCGTCGACAGCTTCACCGCCAATCCCTACCTTTTTACTAGGATATTAATATTATATAACTGCTGCAGCGCGTTGTCAAGCGCTTAAAGCTATTATCTGTAAAAATTACGATAAAAATTTACTGATGACATCCGAACTTAAAGGACCTAAGCTTAAAGTTATCAGCCGCTATCTTGGGCGCAATAAAACAACCGAAAACATAGTTCAGCAGCAAATTATAAAATTCGGACAATAATAACTTCCCGTTACGGAAATATATAAATCAGGTTATTTTTTCTTATTTTTTTGACCTGCGATTACATAGCTGTCATCAAGCAGAGCGCATATAGCGGACGTATCCAGCCTGCCGTCAGCCACTATCGTAAACCAGTGCTTTTTGTTCATGTGATAACCCGGAAAATAATTTATTCCGTCAATAATCGACGCAATCTTTTCCGGTTCGGCTCGTAAATCGATTATTTCCGCCGCCTCGGCGCCAGTCAGACCAAGCCTGCTACGCTGAACCTTTAAAAAAGCCGCGTACCATTTACCGTTATCCGATCGACGCAAGATTCGGTTTTCCGGAGTATCCTGCCACAAATATTCAGGCAGACTGCCATATTTTTCAGCCGCGTAACGCGCAATCTCGGCGGCTTGTTCAGAATCCGGCGCCTTATAAGCCGAACAATTTTTAATCACCTCGTCGATAATCCGATCGCATTCCGAACGTACTTGTCCGACAAATTCTCCTGTCGCATAGGAAATGGCATGCAGCACATAAGGCTCGCCGGACAACACGTCCGTCACCTCATAGTAAAGCTGACGTAAAGCTTTTACGGTCACGCCGACCACAAGCTGAGATTCGGTTATATCAAAGCTCTTTACATAATCGTCGCCGCGCTTTATAAAGCCGTATTGCAACAGCTTTTCAGGAATAAAATGAGCTTTTATCTCTTTAATTGACATTTTCACAGAGTCCCGTAACGGAAATAGTTAATTTAATGTAAGCTTACTAAAAAATTCGTATTTGTTTTCGCCAATAGAGGCTTCGATTTTTTTTCTGGCCGTTGCGTCGTTCATTATCTCATCCTTTAATGCCTTGGCCGTTGCGACTATTTCGGGATCGGACGGAAAACCGCCGCCCGTCCCGTGCTGGCTGTAACCTAAAAAATCGCCCGCACCGCGCGCGGCAAAGTCGTATTCCGCCAGTGCAAATCCGTCCGAGCACCCTATAAAACGCTCCAGCCTAAGCCGAGAATCCTCATTGCCGGAAGAAGACAATACAAAACAAAACGAATCCTTAGCGCCCCGCCCTACACGACCGCGCAACTGATGAAGCTGCGCCAGTCCGAAGCGATCCGCATCGTATATCGCCATGGTGGTGGCCGACTGAACGTCCACGCCAACCTCGACGACGGTAGTGGCCACAAGCACGCTTATTTTCCCTTCGGCAAAAGCTCGCATAACGGCGTTTTTTACCGAATCCTTTTGCCTTCCGTGAAGTAAAGCTATCTTATCGCCGAACTTTTCCTTATACTTTTCATAAATAGTTTCGGCTCCCGTTTTTCCGTCGTCATCGTCGTAAATTCTGGGAACAACCACATAAGCCTGTTCGCCTATCAATGCGCGGGAAAGGATATAATTCCACATCCCTTCTTCCTTTTCCGGCGGAACAAAACGCGTGGCAACTTGCGCTCTTCCGTCCGGAAGGGCGTTGATTGTAAGAATATCCAGGTCTCCGTAAAGAGTAAGAGCAAGCGTGCGAGGAATAGGCGTTGCAGACATAACTATACTGTCAGCGCCTTTAGCCTTATTTTCAAGCGACGCGCGCTGCGCTACGCCGAAACGGTGCTGTTCGTCTGTAATCACCAGAGAAAGCCTGTTAAAATTTACGTCGTCGTTAAGCAGCGCGTGCGTACCGAAAATACAGCACGCATTTCCGGCAGCTATATTGAAAAGAGCGTTTTCCCTTGTCTTTTTTGACAGCGAACCGGAAACATACTCGCATCTTACTCCGTATTTTTCCAAAAAGTCTATCGCCTTGACATAATGCTGGTACGCCAATATTTCAGTGGGAGCCATAAGCACCGACTGACAGCCGGACAAAGCTGCATAATACATGGCAAGAAAGGCGACAATGGTTTTTCCGCACCCGACGTCGCCTTCCAGCAAGGTATTTAAGCGATTGCGAGAATGGAGGCCGTCCACTATACTGTTCAGACATTTCTTCTGCGAGGACGTAAGCTTATACGGCAAAGACTCGGCAGCGGCGTTTAGCTTATCTCGGTTGTCATTGTAAAATATAACGCGCTTATTTCCCTCGCGCTCCTTTATTACCGAATATGCGCCAAGCATATAAGTAAGCCTTTCGATTGATAGGACGCGCTGCGCCTCGGCCGCCTCTGAGACGTCGCACGGAAAATGCACCGAGCGAAAAGCTTTATCCAACGAGCAAAGTCCGTATTTTTCAGCCGTGCGCTGCGGAACGTAACTTTCCGCAGTAACGGCTTTAAGCGCAATTTTTACCGCTTCCGCAATCAACTGAGAATTTACTTTTCCGATTGATTTATAAACGGGAATGACAGGCGGCTCCTCCCCCGTAAACCTGATGAGCTGAGGCGACGTTATTTCAAAGGAATTTTTAAATTTTTTTAAACAGCCGAAAATATAATAATATCTTTCCGGAATAATATTTCTTGCCATGTACGGCTGATTGAACCAGCTGCACCAAACGGTTTTATCGCCGTAAACAAACTTGACCTTGACGACAGACAAACCTTTTCTTATATAGGCGGCCTTAGGCGTCTGTAAAGTACGCGCAAGAACGGAAACCCTTTCACCCTCGACGGCCGTCGATAAATCGCTGAGGCGCTTAGTATCGATATACCGCGAGGGAAAATACGTTATCAAATCCGCAGGAGTGTTGATTCCGGCGGATTTAAGAGCTGCTATTCGCTTCTCTCCGAAGCCTTTTATGTCCGAAAAATTCATTACAAAAACAAAACAATATGTTGCAGTGGATTTATGAGAAAAAATATAAAGTTAACTGCTTATCCACAAAGTTATCCACATTTTATACAATTTCTACCGGAATTTGTGGAAATAATGTTTCACAAAGTTTCACGGCCAAGCGTTTAATACCAAAAAGTTATCCACAACTGTGGATAACTTTTCCGATCAACCATTAAAATCGCGCAAACAGAAACTTATTCAAGAGACACTATATAATAGTAAAGCGGCTGCCCGCCGAAATGAATATCCACGTCGCACTTTGAATATTTTTCAGCAAGCTCCCCGGCAATTTCGGATGCCTCTTCCTCGCTGACATTATTGCCGAAATACAGCGTTATATTGGTTACGTCCGGCGCCATCATCTTATCGACAAGCTCGGTCGTAACGTTATTGACGTTTTCACCCTTAGCGACAATAGACTTAGCGTCGATACCTATAATATCGCCTTCCTTAAGATCGAAGTTATCGACCTGAGTGGATCTTACGGCGTAAGTGACAAGACCGGCCTTGACATACTGCATCGCGTCAATCATATTAGCCTCGTTGTTGGAAACGCTGTCCTCCGGATTAAACGCCAGCACTGCGGACAGTCCCTGAGGAATATTATGCGAAGGAATTATGTGAAGTTTACGCTTAGACAAAGCCTTGGCCTGTTCCGCCGCAAGAATTATATTCTTGTTGTTGGGCATGACAAACACATCCTTAGCAAGAACCTTGTCGCAGGCTTTTGCAATATCGTCGGCGCTGGGATTCATAGTCTGGCCGCCCTCGATGACGTTATCCACCAAAAGATCTTTAAATATAGTGGACAATCCCTCTCCCGCGCAAACCGATACAAGACCGTAAGGCTTAAGCTCCTCTTTTTTCTGCCCGATAAGCGCCCGGTTCTGCTCAAGCATATTTTCAATCTTAAGCCGGTCAAGCTCGCCAAGCTCAAGCGCATAAGTCAAAGCGACGCCGGGCTCGTTGGTGTGCACATGCACCTTAACCATCGAAAGATCTCCGATGACAAGCACGCAGTCGCCTATATTCCTGTCTCTTATACACATCTCCGAGCCCACGAGACGGAGCTACATCTC
>USBU01000127.1 GCA_900553005.1 uncultured Eubacteriales bacterium
CGTCGGCAGCGTCAGATGTGTATAAGAGACAGACATACAGGAGTATAAATAATATGGCAAAATATTTCGGAACAGACGGAATCAGAGGTAAGTACGGCGAAAAGCTGGACGAGCAGCTGGCCTATAAGACCGGGCTGGCTATCGGAGAAATTTACGGCGAAGGGACGTTCGTCGTCGGACGCGATACGCGCATTTCGGGCGAAGAGCTTGAAAGCGCGCTGGTGCGCGGTATCGCAGAAATGGGCGGAGAAGCGCTGCTTTTGGGGATTTTGCCCACGCCGGCAGTCGCGATGCTTGCTATACGGCATAACGCCAAATGCGGGATCATGATTTCCGCTTCTCATAATCCGCCGGAATACAACGGCATAAAGGTATTCGACGGCAACGGCGTCAAGCTGAGCGAGGAGCAGGAGGGCAGCGTCGAGTACTATATCGATAACCCTCCGGTCAGAAAGGGCGGCGGCAAGGTAGAAAGACGGGAAGGCGCGCGCCGGGAATATATAGATTATCTGGTGCGCACGGCTGACGCGGATTTCCGCGGACTTAAGGTTTGGCTCGATTGCGGATACGGCGCGGCCTCCACGGTTGCGGAGGAGGCTTTTCGCCGCTGCGGAGCCACCGTTATGGTCGATAACTGCAAGCTGCGCGGAGAAAAGATAAACAGCGGCTGCGGCGCGTTGTATCCCGAATATGTGCGCAACAGCATGAAGGGGACGGACTGCCGGCTTGGCTTTGCGTTCGACGGGGACGCCGACAGACTCAGCGTTGTAATGGACGGGAAAATTATAGACGGAGATACGGTGCTGTATAATATCGCTTCCGGTATGGATATAAAGGACGGTATCGTTGTCGGTACGGTTCTCAATAATCTTGCTTTGGAAAATAAGCTCAGAGCCGAGGGACGCAGATTGGTGCGCACTCCGGTCGGGGATAAGTATATATGCGATCTCATGTATCGCAAGGGCTATAATATTGGAGGAGAGCAGTCCGGTCATTATATCGTTTATCCGGCGGCAACTACCGGAGACGGGGTGATGAGCGCGATGTTTCTGGCCAAGGCGTTGTACCGCGGCGGAAGCTTGAAAGCCGTTGAAAAGCTGCGGCTTGTTCCGCAAAAGGCGATTGCGGAGTATGCCGCTCCATCGATAATGTACGATAAAGGGCTTTTAGCGCTTATCGATAAAGCGGAGGAGGAATTGAG
Organism: uncultured Eubacteriales bacterium; assembly: GCA_900553005.1. Taxonomy (GTDB): domain Bacteria; phylum Bacillota; class Clostridia; order Christensenellales; family Pumilibacteraceae; genus UBA10677. Next base: position 1,202 of record USBU01000127.1, read on the forward strand.
CGGCATAGGGCGCATCATCGTCCGTATGAGCGGAACCGAGCCCAAGATAAGGGTTATGGTCGAATGCGCCGACGCTAATCTGGTGGACGATATACTGGCGCGTTTTAAAAAATATATAAACTCGCTTGCCGATTGAAATACTGCGTCGGGCAAGGTTTGCAAAAGCCGGGCAACGGCCGGCGAAGTTTGCGATCGATATAAATAAACGGCCCGCTGCGCCTTACAAACGAGGCCGGCGGGTTTTTGTTGCTTTATTATCCGGTACGTGTTATAATGTTCACGTTTTACGCAAATTAAAGAAAGCGGTATATCGACATTAGGACTTGCAGAGATACGTACATTCGGTTATGAAAGCAATAAATGAAAAACAAATAAATCTGAAAACGGTTTTGCGCGACACGGCGATTGCCGTTTACGCGTTTGCAGTTTGTACCGGCACGTGTTTTTTGCTCGATACTTTCAACGTCGGCGACTTGAATTTCATAATTATTTACGTGCTTGGCGTTTTGATAACCGCCGTCTTCACTAAAGGCTACGTTTATTCGTCGCTTTTTTCGCTTCTCAGCGTGTTTGCCTATAACTTTTTTTTCACCGTTCCGCGTTATACGTTGCATTTCAGCGATAAAATGTATCTGGTGACGTTTATACTGATGTTTGCCGTCAGCGTAATCGTCAGCGTCATTACCGTCAGGCTTAAAAACAAAATGCGGCAAATCAACGCGTTGAATATGGAAAAAGCGGCGCTGCAAAGCGACGCCGAAAAGGAAAAGCTGAAGGCTACGCTTCTGCGGAGTATTTCGCACGATTTACGCACTCCTCTTACGACTATGAAAAACGGCGCGGAGATCATAAAGGACAACCCCGCTTTGGAGGAAGAGGATAAGAATGAAATTTTGGACGATATTATATTGAAGGCCGACTGGCTTGTTCGTCTTGTGGAAAATCTGCTGTCGCTTTCCCGTATCGACAGCGAAAAACTGACCGTTAAAAAAACGCCCGAGGCTTTGGAGGAGGTTATTCCGCAGGCCGTAAGAAATATCCGCGGCATTATCGGCAACCGAACGATTCATTATGATATGCCCAACGAGCTTACGCTTTTGTCAATGGACGCGACTCTGACGATACAGGTAATCGAGAATATTCTTAACAATGCGGTAAAACATACCGCCGACGACGGAAATATCTGGATACGGGTGTGGAATACCGGCAAAAATATGATTTTTCGTATTTCCAATGACGGCAGTCCGATACGCGACGAGGATCTGCCGCATATATTTGAGATGTACTATACTGCGGCGGACGGAAATCGCGGCAAGGATATCGGCCTGGGGCTTGCGATTTGCAAACTTATCGTAACGGCGCACGGCGGTCAGATTTGCGCCCGGAATACCGAAGACGGCAGAGTGATGTTTGAATTTAATTATCCGACGGAGGCTGAAAATGGCTGAAATATTGGTTGTGGAAGACGATAAGGCGATTCAAAATCTGCTTAAAATAGCCCTGAGACAGGAGGGGCATTCCGTTTACGCGGTATCGACGGCGCGGGAAGGGATCGATTATACCGTAAAAAATATTGTAGATTTGGTAGTGCTGGATCTCGGCTTGCCGGATATGGACGGCATAAATGTAGTTGAGACCGTGCGCGGCTTTAACGAACTGCTGCCTATCATAGTTGTAAGCGCGCGTAACGACGAAAACGAAAAAATCAAATGTCTTGACGCAGGAGTAAACGATTACGTCGAAAAGCCTTTTTCCTCAAACGAGCTTATGGCGCGCGTGCGCGCCGCTTTAAGATACAGCGCCAATGCGGAAGCGCAGACGGGCGCTTCGGTTTTTCATAACGGTAATCTGACTATAGATTATACGGCGCACAGCGTTTTCCTGGACGGCAAAGAGATTCGTTTTACCAATTACGAATATAAAATATTATGCGTTTTAGCGCAGAACGTAGGTAAAACGTTGACGCATAACTTTATTATTTCAAAGGTGTGGGGCGCGGGCGGCAACGACGCCAACGGCTTGCGGGTATTTATGGCAGGTATTAGACGTAAGGTCGAAAAGGATCCGTATTCGCAGGATTTAATCCGCACCGATGTGGGCGTGGGTTACAGGATGAACAAAATATAATCAGATAGTATCGAAGGAAGGAGAACTCGTTATTTAAGATGACGGGTTCTTTTTTAATATTTATTTAATGCGTTTTAATAAATATCATATGTTTGCTTAATGCGAAGCGGCCTATAATAAAGCCGTTGCAAAGGAGAGTTGGCAAATTGCAAAATTTGATTTTTAAAGGTACGGCGACCGCTCTGGTAACGCCGTTCGATAAGGCGGGTAACATCAACTTCAAAAAGCTTGAGCAGTTGATAGAATTTCAGGTGCAAAACGGAGCGGATGCGCTGCTTGTCGCCGGTACTACGGGCGAGTGCAGCACTCTGACGGAAGATGAAAAAGCGGAGATGGTCGTCTTTGCGTCGGAAACTATTAAAAAGCGCGTGCCGCTGATTGCGGGCGCAGGAACAAATTGCACGTCGGATACTGCGCGCGAATGCCGCAGACTGGAAGCGGCCGGCGCGGACGCTTTGCTGCTTGTAACGCCCTATTATAACAAGTGTTCGGAGACGGGACTTATAGAGCATTATAAAGCCTGCGCCGATGCAACGTCGCTACCGTTTATTCTTTATAATGTCCCCGGCCGCACCGGCGTAAACATACGTCCCGAATTATATGAAAAACTGCTTAAGGTAAAAAACGTGCAAGCGGTAAAGGAAGCATCCGGAGACGTAAAACAAGCGGCGCGTATAGAAAGCCTGTACCGGGGCGATCTGACGCTTTACAGCGGCTGCGACGAGCTGACTTCCTCGCTGCTTGCGATCGGGGCGTCCGGCGTTATATCGGTTCTTTCCAATATATACCCGCAGGTTGTGCACGATATATGCGCAAGATTTTTTTCTGGCGACGCCGAAAAAAGCATAGAGCTTCAAAATAAATATGCGGGTATTACATACGCGCTTTTTGCGGAGGTTAATCCGATTCCCGTAAAAACCGCAATGAATTTATTGGGGTGGGACGTCGGAGGTTTTCGTTTGCCGCTCTGCGACGCGGACCCCGAGGTGAAAAATCTGTTGCGCCGCCGGCTGGAAGCGCTGAACGCGGTTTAGAAATATGGACGAAAAGCATATGGAAACAATAGTATGTAAATTCGGCGGCACGTCGATGGCTACGGCGAAGAGCGTTGAGCAGGTGGAAAAAATCATCAAAAGCAACGACGCGCGCCTGTCTCTTATACACATCTCCGAGCCCACGAGACGGAGCTACATCTCGT
>USBU01000128.1 GCA_900553005.1 uncultured Eubacteriales bacterium
TATAAGAGACAGTTCCAATGGTTCTTGTATTATCCGCTGCGGCGATACGGTTGTAATGACCAATGTAAATATGTCGCCCGTACCCCGTCCCGGTATGGACTTTTTCCCCTTAAGCGTAGATTTCGAGGAAAAAATGTACGCTGTTGGTAAAATACCCGGAAGCTTTAAACGCCGTGAGGGAAGAGCCAGCGACAAGGCTATTCTTACTTCCAGACTTATTGACAGGCCTATACGTCCGCTGTTTCCCAAGGGACTTTTCAACGACGTATGCGTAGTTGCTACGGCTTTATCCGTAGATACCAATATTCCGCCCGAGGTTTTCGGTATGATAGGCTCGTCGATTGCTCTGTCCATATCCGATATACCTTTTTACGGGCCTACCGGTTCGGTTGTAGTCGGTTACGTCGACGGACAGTATGTCATAAATCCCGATAACGAGCAGCGCGCAAAAAGTCAGATGCACGTATATGTGTCCGGTACGTCGGAAGCCATCATGATGGTGGAGGCCGGTGCAAACGAGGTCAGCGAAGAGGTAATGCTCGGCGGCATACTTTACGCGCACGAGGAAATTAAAAAGCAGGTTGCTTTTATAAACGATATTGTAAAGGAAGTCGGCAAGGAAAAGCTTGCTGTAAATCTGTATACTATTCCTGAGGAAATCAACCTTGCCGTGCGCGAATATGCGGACAAGCTGGTTGACGAGGCTTTAAGCGAAACCGACAGACAGGAAAGACAGAAAAAGCAGGACGCGGTAGACGAGCAGGTTTTGGAGCATTTTGCCGAAATATTCCCCGATAACGCGCGCGAAATCAAGGACGTGATTTATTACGTGACCAAGGAAAAGGTGCGCGCCAAGATTCTTAACGAGGGCTTCCGTCCGGACGGCAGAAAGATGAATGAAATCCGTGAGATCTGGTGTGAAGTCGGCGTGCTTCCCAGGGTTCATGGCTCCGCAGTATTTACCCGCGGTCAGTCGCAGGCTCTTTCCACCTGTACTTTGGGCATGATGAGCGAGGTTCAGAAGCTGGAAAACCTCGATGAGGAATACTGCAAGAGATATATGCATCATTATAATTTCCCCGGATACAGCTCAGGAGAAGCTAAGCCGCTAAGAGGCCCCGGCCGTCGCGAGATAGGACACGGAGCTCTTGCCGAGCGCGCTCTTGAGCCGGTCATTCCGTCTGAAGCTGAATTCCCGTATTGCATACGCACGGTCAGCGAGATTTTAAGCTCTAACGGCTCCACGTCACAGGCCAGCGTCTGCGGTTCATGTTTGGCGTTAATGGATGCTGGCGTACCGATTAAAGCGCCTGTTGCCGGAATTGCAATGGGACTTGTCAAGGATACCGAAAGCGACCGCGTTGCGATAATGTCCGACATCCAGGGCATGGAAGATTTCCTCGGAGACATGGACTTTAAGGTTGCCGGTACAGCTAAGGGCATCACGGCTATTCAGATGGATATTAAAATCAAGGGCATTGACGAACATATACTTCGTACAGCGCTCGCACAGGCAAGAGAGGGCAGACTTTATATTCTCGATAAAATGCTGGCCGTCCTTCCGGAGCCCAGAAAGGAGCTTTCTCCTTGGGCGCCCAAGATCATATCCTTTACTATCGATCCTGAAAAAATCGGCGACGTTATCGGAAAACAGGGTAAGGTTATCAACAAAATTATCGAGGAAACCGGCGTTAAAATGGATATTGAGGACGACGGCACTGTATATATTGCTACAAACGACAGCGAAATGGCCGAAAAGGCAAAGAGCATTGTGCTTTCTATCGTCGAGGATCCCGTTCCCGGAAAGATTTACGAGGGTAAAGTCGTAAGAACTATCGAAATCGGCGCTTTTGTCGAGCTTGCTCCCAATAAGGACGGCATGATTCATATATCCAAGCTTGCCAAGGAACGCGTGGAGAAGGTTACCGACGTAGTCAACGTAGGCGATACGGTTGTGGTAGAGGTCATTAAAATTGACGATAAGGGAAGAATAAATCTTCGTCTTAAGAAAAAACTTTGATAAACGTAATTAAAAACCGTCCGGTTTATTCCGGGCGGTTTTTTGTATAAAGAAAAGCATCTTCCGAATCGGTGTAAAAGTATAAGTTATTATCTCGGTAACGGTTCGATATAATTTCGTTTGCAAAATCGGTTGTAAAATTAAACGGTTATCTTTAAAGTTTCATATAAAGAGTTGAGCGCGAATAAATATAATAAGGATAATTAAAACGCGCGCGGTCTGTAAAGGGAGATAAAAATGAAAACCGGTGTTAATTTTGTGCGCAGAGTGGTGGCCAATGTCGCCATTGCTGCGGTCGTGGTCTGTTTATTTGCTTTAAGTGTGACGGGGACGGTTATTACTGCCGAGGCTGATAATTCCCCGGTATATAAGGGCGCTAATACCAAAAAGGTTTCGCTTATGGTGAACGTATATTGGGGAACCGAATATATTGACGGTATGCTGGAAACTTTTAAGGCAAACGGAGTAACCACCACTTTTTTTGTCGGCGGCATGTGGGTGCGCGACAATGAGGAAACATTTAAAAAAATCATAGAATACGGGCATGAAATAGGCAATCACGGTTACTTTCATAAGGATCATGATAAAATCAACGCGGAACGGAATCGCGAGGAAATTTTGTCCACGCATAATTTGGTGCAGGCGATAAGCGGAATAAATATGACGCTTTTTGCGCCGCCAAGCGGAGCTTTTAACAACGTAACGCTTGAAATTGCGAAAGAACTGTGTTATACTACTGTTATGTGGTCTAAAGATACCATCGACTGGCGCGATAAGGACAGTAAGCTCATATTTAATAGGGCAACTAAAAACATATCCGGAGGAGATTTAGTGCTGATGCATCCGACGGCGGCGACAGCTGCAGCCTTGGACAGTATTATTAAAACGATAAAGGAAAACGGTCTTGACGTTGCTCCGGTCAGCGAAGTTTTAAAAGCGGAGTAACGCTTAAAGCCGCTTATAATTTCAGTCGGATACGTGAAATACTACCACAGGAGGACAATTATGGACAGATTACTAACTTATGAAAACGGCCTGAGAGTCGTAGTTTACAATATTCCGGGTGTGCGCTCGGTTTCGTCCGGGTTTTGGGTGGGCGTCGGAAGCGGTCTTGAAAATGCCGAAAACAACGGGATATCTCATTTTACCGAACATATGATGTTTAAGGGTACCGACAGACTGACGCCGTTTGATATAGCCAATCAATTTGAATCGCTGGGCGCTAACGTAAACGCCTTTACAAGCAAGGAATGTACATGCTATTATGTAAAGTCCGTTGACGAATATCACGAAAATTGCTTTTCGCTTTTAAGCGAAATATTTTTCAGGTCAACGTTTGATCCCGCTGAACTTGATAAGGAGCGGAAGGTAATCGTTGAGGAGATCAACATGGTAGAGGATTCGCCCGAGGACATTTGTTACGACGAAATTGCCGCAGCAACTTACGGTGCCAATGGACTAGGTCGAACGATTCTCGGTCCGATAGATAACGTTATGCGTTTTACTAAAAGCAACGTTGACGATTTCATTTCGCAATTTTACGGTCCAAAAAATATAGTTGTAGCTTTTGCGGGCAATATAACGCTTTCCTGTGCGGACAGGCTTATTAAAAAATATGTTCTTCCGGAATTCAAAGGAAATTATAAAAAAACAGAATTGCCGGCCGACCGCTTTAACGCCAGGGTTTATTCTGAAAAAATCAAACCTTTCGAGCAGTCCAATATTGCGCTGGCATTTCCGTCGCTGCCGTTCGGGGATAAGGATTTTACCGTGCAGGCTGCGCTGAACGTGGCTGTCGGCGGCGGTATGAGTTCAAGGCTGTTTCAATCCGTGCGTGAGCAGCAAGGCCTTGCTTACAGCGTTTATACGGCTCCGAACGGCTATAGAAATATAGGTACGCTTAATATTTTTCTTAATATCAGCGAGACGAATACGCTTCGCTCGCTTGAGGCCGTAAAGAAGGAGCTTGACGCTTTTAAACGCGGCGGAATAACGGAGGAGGAGCTTAACAGGACCAAAGTTCAGCTGAAATCAGCTTTGGTTTTTGCCGGCGAAAGCGTACAGTCAGTCATGTCGTCCTGCGGAAAGCTTATGCTGCTTAAAAACGAGGTTTATGACGTAGACGAACGTATTGCGCTGATTGACGGAGTGACAAAAAAACAGGTTGACGAATTTGCGGCGCGTGTTTTTGATTATTCCGGACTTAATGCTGCATACGTAGGTAAAAAGACCGATACAGATATACTGGGCGTATTTGCGAAATAATGCATTATAGCCCGAAAGGAGAAAATATGGATAAACTCGATAAAATTTTCGAAATGCAGGCTGCCCTCGACGGCTACATAGCCGAAAACAGGAATCTGGAATTCACTGACGACGAATGGGTGCAGAAAAAGTGTCTTGCTATGATCAGTGAAATCAGCGAGCTGCTGTGCGAGGTGAATTTTAAATGGTGGAAGAATAAAAAAGAACTGGATTATAACTGTCTCTTATACACATCTGACG